>JADGQQ010000068.1 GCA_017881645.1 Clostridia bacterium | reverse complement strand
TACTGCCAGATCAGCTCTCCGGTCAGGGCATTCAGTTTGCGGATATTGCAGTCAGCGCCCGCTTTGGTTACGGCAGAACGCTTGTCAATCTCATTGGCCGTGTAGAGGGAGACCCCGGCGGCGGAATCCTCCAGCGTAATCGTGCAGTCGCTGTCATCGTCGCCGTTGAAGATCCAGACCGGTTTCAGTGTGTTCAGATCAAGACACTGAACAACCCCGCCGTTATCGCTGAAATACAGGAAATTCTTATACGCAGCAGGGGAACTTTCGATGCCAAGTTCGTTTGTATAGCTGGTCTGATAACGATAGCGTGTGATTTGCGGCGTTATGGAAAGCTTGCCCGCAGCCTCATCATATCGGGTGTTCAGCTTGGTCAGATATACCATGCCGTTTTCGGCGCACTCGATGAAAGTGTCGGTTTTGGCATCGATCAGACCGGAGGAATCCCAGGCGCCCCATTTGCGGAAAGCTAAGTCATCCCGGCCATACAAAGCATACATCTCGGTCTGGTCGAGCAGGTTGAAGATATGGTAGTTGAATTCTCCGTATGTGCCGTCGTTTTCGTTCAGGCCCTGCCCGCAGTACAGGATCGGGTAGCCGCGCGGATCGATGACGCCCGTCCCCTTGAAAGGGAATCCCACGGTAATCGGGTTCCGCGTCTCTTTTCCGGTCGCAAGATCCAGAAAATAGATGTTCCCGTCAAACACGGGATAGATAACTTCAACGAGGTCTTTCTGCTTCATCTCCGGTGAAATATTCATCGCCATTCGCGTGGAGGCAGGCCAATGGACCAGGAGCGGCTGCCCCGTCCACCCGGTACCCGGCCAGTAGCTATCCGTGGAGGTGACGGCACCGATGTCTTTCGTCCAGACGATTTGAAGCTTCTTCTGGCTGACATCGGCCGTGCCCCATGCGGGTGCAGTGCGATAATTGTTGCCCCGGAAAGCCAGAACGCCATCGATACTTGTATAGTCTTCCGGACCACCGAAAGAGATCGGGGTGTCCGTCGTATAGCCGTTCAGCGGAAGTCCGAGCCTGAAGATCCAGTAATTTATGGACGCACCGTCCAAGCCGGTCATCGTCATTTTCTGTTCCGGAAAAGCGTTCGCACCATCAAAGACAGCCGGAGTTTCCCATGACATTTTCAGATCGTCCGGATTGGCCGGCGGAGGAGGCGTGGCATCGGCCACGATAACCGGCGTGGGTGTCGCGGCTTCACTCGAAGTCGCGTCCGTTTGAGACGGGCCGCTCACATGGGACGACAGGTTTGCGGAGGTACCCGGCGCGCTGCCGCCGAACCAGCCTTGTGAAAAAGCGGTCATCACAGTCACGATTACAAGTCCTCCGGTAAATAGTACGCCCAGAAAGAGTCGCCGCGTTTGCCTTCTCCTGCTATTTCTGGATCTCATAAAAGCACCATTCCTTCATTCTCTCATTTAGCTCTTGTAAAGAACCGAACCAACTTAACCATTTCATACCACATTACGGATATAGCTGCAATGCCGAAAGCCATGAGAAACTGGACGAAAGTAAGGGGAGAAAGCTTTAAAAATACGTGCAGCGGTGTGTACAGCATCAGAAAGAGTCCTCCAAATGTTCCGATATTAACGACTAGCATGACCTTATCCTTGATCAGAAACTTCAGTGACTGGAACGCAAATTTACTGTTTGAGCTGTTGACCTGCACAAGGAACAGGTTCGCCAGCATAATGACAGACAGACCCATTGTACGGGCAAGGAGTGCATTGTCAGGGTTTAGCTGAAGTACTGCATAATATGTGCCGAAGGAGGCTCCGAAAATGGCTGCTCCCTGCAGGATACTTTTGACAAGAATGGCAGCGGGCAGTATTTTTTCGTTTGGATCGCGGGGTTTTCTGTCCATAATGTCGTGTTCAGCCGGCTGCCGTTCCAGTACGATAGAGCAAGTCGGATCGATAACAAGCTCCAGAAGAACGATATGCAGTGGGAGCAACATAAGACTTGCCGGTGCGATGCCCAGAAGAGGTGCCAGGAGAGAGGCAAATGCAATGGGAATATGAATGGTAAACACATAGCCGACTGCTTTCCTGATATTGTCATAGATTCTTCGTCCGTCTCGGATGGTGTCCACAATCGTTGAAAAATTATCATCCATAAGGATCAGATCGGCTGCTTCACGTGATACCTCCGATCCGCGTTTGCCCATTGCAATGCCAATGTCAGCGTTTTTGAGAGCGGGCGCGTCGTTCACTCCGTCCCCGGTCATGGCGACCACTTCCCCATTCTCCTTGAAGGCCTTGACGATCCGCATTTTGTGCTCCGGTATAACACGCGAAAAGATACTTACATCTTTTACGTGTTCCCTGAGTTCTTCATCACTCATTCCGTCCAGCTGGTCTCCGGTAATAATGTGATCGCAGTTTGGCATTCCGATCTGCCTCGCGATGCTGCTTGCAGTAATCCCGTTGTCGCCCGTAATCATAACAACGCGAACTCCCGCTTTGGTGCATTTTCTTATGTCCTCTTTAACAGATTCCCGCGGCGGGTCGGCAAGGCCAATTAGACCGCACAGTGTCAGAGAACACGCTGAAATAGTCGTCGGAATCTGCGCCTCCGATGCAGGTTTCATCATCCCTACAGCAATGACGCGAAGCCCTTTGCGGGACATATCGATGATTCTATCTTCGGTTCGCCGGCGCTCGTCTTCCGTCAATTTACTGATCGAAAGAATTCTTTCCGGCGATCCTTTGCATGCAACAACAATTTCACTGTCGTGATGCCATACGTGTCCCATCATCTTCAATTCGTTCGTGAAAGCGTATTCCGTAATCAGCTCACCTCCGAAAAGGTGTTTCTTTGTGATTTTGTTTTCTTCGCAGTAGCGGAGCATCGCCTTTTCCATCGGATCGTAGGCATCGGTCTCGCAGCCAAGGCCCATGACTTCGATTAATTCCTCTGTACTGTCGTTACTGCTGCCGTCTTCCCTCAGAGTCCACACATCCTGCACGGTCATCTGGTTCATGGTAATCGTGCCTGTTTTGTCTACACACAGCACAGACACAGCTCCCAGCGTCTCAATGGCTGGAAGCTTTCTGACCAGAGACTTCTTTTTTGCAAGTCTCCATGCACCCATCGATAGGAAAACGGTAAGAATAACGGGGAATTCTTCAGGGATCATTGCCATGGCAAGGGTAATACCGGACAAGATGCTTTCAACAATGCGCGGCCCGAACGTATGGTCTGGAATATTGAAATAGGTGATCGCGCTGACCAGCGCAAAAAATACAGCTGCGATGCCTGCACAAAGCTTGACCAGATGACCGGTCTGATTCTGAAGTGGTGTCGGACTTTCCTTCGCAGCTGCGACATCAGAGCCAATCTTTCCGTATTCAGTAGCAGCTCCGATTTTGTCGACCAAAATATATGCGGATCCCATGGTTACAAGTGTTCCGGCATAACAATAATCTCTGCGCCAGTAGTCGGTTGATTTATCAGCACTTCCGACAGTGACCTTCCAGACCCCCTCCGCTTCTCCTGTCAGAGAAGATTCATCTACACATAAATCGCTGGACTTAACGACTTCTCCGTCGGCAGGAATTTTAACTCCCTCCGCAATCATCATCAGGTCGCCGGGCACAAGATCCCCGCTTGCAATAATCGTTTCTTTGCCGTCACGAATTACAGTGACATGCGGAGCCGATAAATCTTTAAGCGCACTTAGAGTCTTGTCCGTCTTCCATTCCTGAATGACATCAATACCGATAATACCGACGACAAACACCAACATAATCGCTCCGTCCCGTGGCTCGCCTAAGATAAAATAGATTACAGCGGCAACCAGGAGCAGCAAAAACATCGGCTGTCCAATTGTATGGAGCACTTTGATGAAGAAGTGTTCTTTGTTTTCCGGAGTCAGTTCGTTTTTGCCGAATTTTTCCTGTCTTTTTTGCGCTTCGGCCGTAGTCAGCCCCTGCGTCTGAGATGAGTCTGTCATAAAAAGTTACCTCCAGTTTGCTTTTGCACTCGAAAAGATAGCTCAATAACACTTCACCTGATCTGAAATACATGATTCAAGGTATAAAAAAACACCTGTGAAACATTCCTGTCCCACAGATGCGAAAGATCGCTCTGCTGCCACTTATGCGGCCCAGCCCCACAAACCGGAAAATCGGTTCATCGCCTGCTCAGATTGTACTGTAGATTTGTTTGCAGTGCAAAGAGAATGTCGCTATCATATCATGAGCCAGTTAGAGACGTCAACCGTTGAGACACCTGATGTCGAGACGCTTGACGAAGTGTCATCTGAAGCATTGTATGAAGTATCATAATCCATTGTTTGTAAATGCTTTTTGATTTTCACTAACTGATATTAATACTCAATACCGCTGACTAATCCTGTCAAGAAAATGTCCTTTTCTCAACCGGAATGGTAGTCAATTCATTCATTTTTACTGCAGAATCTTAACGGAAACAACTTGCTTTGTGCTAGTAACCATTGTATGATAGCTTTGTCATTTAGAGAATTATCAGGAGGATGTTTTTTGGGT
>JADGQQ010000067.1 GCA_017881645.1 Clostridia bacterium | reverse complement strand
CATGATCGGACGTCCCTGCGCGGCGCGTACGATACGGGCGGTCTTGGTTGCGATCAGGCTCTGGTGATTGATGGTAGCGAGCAGCATCGTCTCAATCAGCTGCGCCTGCAGAATCGGTCCGCGTACCTTGACCAGCGGCTCACCCGGGAAAATAGGAGTCCCTTCCGGAATCGCCCATACGTCGCAGGTAAATTTGAAGTCAAGAAGATGCTCCAGAAAATTCTCGTCGAATATTTGTGTGCTGCGCAGAAATATAATGTCTTCCTGGGTGAATGACAGCGCCTTGAGGTAGTCGACCATCTGTTCGACGCCCGCCATAATGGCATATCCGCCCTGCTCGGGCACCTGCCGGAAAAACAGGTCAAAATAGGCGATCTGGTTTTCGAGGGTCTGGTCCAGATACCCTTTCGCCATTGTCAGCTCATAGAAATCCGTCAGCATGCTGAAATTCGTCCGGCTGTTCCAATTCGTTTTTGGTGTCATAATTTCGCCCCCTTCGGGTGTTCATGTAATCCCACTAAATTATGCGGTTCTTTTCAAAAGATGTAAATGTACTTGTTTTTCCCTCTATCTGATAAAACAGGTCCGGTTCATAGTATACCTTTTCGAGTGTCAGCCCTTTGGCCGGCATCGTTTTACCGGCTGCACGGCGATCTCCGCCGGTTAATGCCTCCCCGACAGCGAGAAGATCCAGTTTCCCCTGTCCCACGTATACCAGCGTTCCCGCCAGAATACGGACCATATTGTAGAGGAAGGATTTTCCGCGGACAACGATTTCGATTAAAGGCGAGCCCGCTTCAGATAGGATCTGTATCTCGTCCATCTTCCGGACCGGGTTTACATCCCGACCGTCCTGTGCAAAAAAAGCGGAGTAATCGTGTTCGCCTTCCAGCATTCGTGCCGCATCCCTCATAGCTTCCAGATTGAGGTTCCCGGGTACGTATGCCAGATAATGCCGGTCCATGGTCGGGCGAATCGGTGCATTCCAGATGCGGTATACGTATTTTTTCCCCGCGGAGTGAAATCTCGCATGAAAAGTATCCGGCACCTGAACGGATGCAAGAACCGTTACATCCTCCGGCAGAAGTGCATTCATCGCGAGCGGCAGTTTTTCGGGAGGAATCATAAAAGGCACGTCAACATGCGACACGTGACCCCTGGCGTGTACACCGGAATCCGTACGGCTGCATCCGCAAACGGAAACAGGACGCCCATACAATACAGAAAGGACTTTTTCAAGTTCCTGCTGCACCGAGCGTCCATTGTTCTGTCGTTGAAATCCTACGAAATCCGTTCCGTCATATTCAGCAAGAAAAGCCATTCGAAACGGGAACTTCTCTTCAGGCATGAAATATTTCCAGCCTTCCTGCGACTTTTTCAGCCCTTCATGTGATCATCAGCACACGATTTACCCATCATGGCAGCTCCGACGATTCCTGCATCATTTCCCATCTTTGCAAGACGGATCTCTGTTTTGCGGACACCGGGGCCAAAATAAGGCTTACTCATGGTTTTTTCACGGAGAGGAATTAAGAGCGGGTCGCCTTCATTGCATACGCCTCCGCCGATGACAAGAACTTCCGGCATATAGGCATTGATTACGTTGGCCAGGCCGTCGGAAAGGTAATCGAGATATGTGTCCACGACAACCGCTGCAACCTTGTCACCCATGCGCATTGCGTCAAAAGGCACCTTTGCATTGATCTTGCCGTCTTTGTCGGCTATCAGATCGTTCAGCTTAGATTCCGGATGAGCTTCAGCCGCTTCCTTGGTCATACGGATCAGAGCCGATGCCGACCCGTAGGATTCAAAACAGCCTTTCCGTCCGCAAGTGCAGGGCACGCCGCCCGATACAAGAACCGTGTGCCCGAATTCCGCGCCTGCCTGATTAAAACCGGAGAAAATACGTTGGTTAATAATCACTCCGCTGCCGATTCCTGTTCCCAAAGTGATGGTGACGGAATCAGAGACGTCTTTGGCCGCGCCGGCAACGCTCTCCGCCATCGCGGCGCAGTTCGCATCATTATCAATAAAAACCGGCAGTTTAATCATTTCGCGAATGATATAACGCATCGGTGCCATGTTAAATGGAAGATTATTCGAATATACCAGATAGCCTGTCTTATTATCGGGTGTCCCGGGAGAACCGATGCCGATGGCAACGATATCCTTCTTCTCGAGATCCGCGTCCGCAATGACTTCAATCGCCAGTTTGCCCATATCGCGAACGATGTCTTCCATCGGACGCTTCGCATTCGTCTTTACGCTCTTCTTGTTCAGAATCACGCCGTCGGAATTAACAACTCCTGCTTTGATATTGGTCCCACCGAGGTCGATGCCTACATAATACTTCATTACAATTTCCTCGCTTGTGATTAGTCTATTCTGTCCGGTATAAAAATTCGGTTTCCGAAAAATTAGTCCCGCTAATCTAACGTGCATAATTTAAATTTTAACTTATTTTAACAAATAAATCTATAAAAATAAGTGCAAAACAAAGGCAGGAAAGGAACGAAAACCAGAAATAATCCTTTGCATTCATGTGAAGGACGTGAAGCTTCGTCCTTCCTTCGCCCCCGCGGTAGCATCTGGCGTCCATGGCAATCGCCAATTCTTCCGCTCTCTTGAACGCACTGACGAAAAGCGGCACAAGAACGGACACATACCCTCTGGCGCGCATAAACACATTTCCGGTGTCATATTCCGCTCCCCTGGATGCCTGCGCTTTCATAATCTTGTCTGTTTCCTCCACCAATGTCGGAATGAAGCGAAGCGCTATGGACATCATCATCGCCATCTCGTGCACCGGAACGCGGATCCTTTTCAAAGGTCCGAATAGGCTCTCGAGCGAATCCGCCATCAGAAGAGGTGTCGTCGTCAGTGTCAGCAGAATGCTCGTGCTGAGAATCAGCAGAAACAGTCGAAGCGCCATAAGGCCGGCCCTGAGCACGCCCTCATCGGTTATCTTAACAATCCACCAGGAGAACAGCGGATGTCCCGTCCGGGTGGTCAGTACGTTCAGAAGCATGATAAAAAGCAGCAAAAACACAATCGGCCGAACGGATTTGAGAATCGTATCCACCGGAATCGCCGACAGGATGCAAAGAAAAACAACAACTGCAAAGGTCGCAAGCAGTCCCGGCACCGTCGTCATCATGAATACGGTAACCATGTAGAAGAAGCAGAGTATGATTTTTACTCTGGGATCCAGACGATGCAGAATGGAATCGCCCTGGTAATACCTGCCGATCGAAATATCCTTAATCATGAGCATCACCCGGAAGTCTTTCCGGCACTTTTTGTGCATTTCCGGTATGGATGCCATGTGCGGCACGAATCAACTCATCCGCAGCATCGCCCGGGCTGAAGATGCACGGGTTTATCTCCGGATAATCCGCTTTCAGGTCGTTCAGGCAAATAACCGTTTCCGGTGCGCAAAGCTCCAGATCCCGCAGCATTTCCGGATTCGAAAACAGTTCGGCGGGAGTCAGCAGCGCACGCGCTGTCCCGTTCTTAAGAACGAGAATCCGATCTGCATACCGGGCGGCTTCATCCATATTATGCGAAACAAGAATAATCGTTTTGCCGAGTTTTTTGATTTTCTCCGCATATCCCAGAATCTCTCTGCGGCCGGTCGGATCGAGTCCGGCTGCCGGTTCGTCCAGAACCAGAATGTCCGGATCCATCGAAAGCACGCCTGCAAAGGCGACCCGCCTCTTCTGTCCGCCGGAAAGTTCGAAAGGCGATCTTTGCAAAATGGACTCATCGAGTCCGACCAGCGCCAGAGATTCTCTGACTCTTCGTTTGATTTCATCTGCGGGAAGACCCATTTTCAATGGGCCGAAAGCAATATCCTTTTCAACGGTTTCTTCAAAAAGCTGATATTCAGGATATTGGAACAAAAGCCCGACAACCCGCCGAATCTGATGGACATCGGAGTTTTTCTTCGTATTGAGAACATCGCCGTCTGCATGAGGAAAAACGCGGATTTCACCTTCCTGCGGGCGGAGCAGACCGTTCAAATGCGTAATAAGGGTGGTTTTTCCCGATCCGCTGTGCCCGATGACCGCGAAAATCTCTCCTTCTTTCACAGAAAAAGAAATATCGGACAGCGAGGGCTCGCCCTTTTTGTCATATGAATGATGTAAGTGAGAAACTTCAAGAATCGTCCTTTGCGGTGTGAGCCGTTCATCGGGAACCGCAGCAGCCGGAATGTGTATGCCGACGTCCAAATGCACTTTATCAAGCATATTTCGTATGCCGGCCAGAGCTGTCGCCCGTGACTCAAGCGTTTCCTGTTTGATCACAAGCCCCAGTCTGGATGCGACTTCAAACGCTAACTCCGCAAAAACGGGTACGTCCAACCCGAGTCCGCGCAATTCCTTCACCTGGCTGAACACCCGGCTCGGAATGCCTTCCATGGCGACCTTCCCCTTATCAAGGACATAGATATAGTCCGCCATACACGCTTCCGACATGTCATGTGTGATGTGCAGAACCGACATTTGCCGGTCTTTGATCAGCCGATCCACTACTGCAAGAAAGTCGTCCCTGCTCAGCGGATCCAGCATCGATGTGGATTCATCCAGAAGGAGAATCTGAGGCGCCATGGCAAGAACGCCCGCGATGGCAAGCTTTTGCTTCTGTCCGCCGGAAAGCTGAGACGGCTGTCTTTTTGCCAGACTCATCATGCCCACATAAGACAGCGATTCATCTACGCGTTTTCTGATTTCTGCCGTCGGAACACCAAGATTCTCCGGCCCGAAAGCTACATCTTCCTCAACGGTCGTGCCGACAATCTGGTTGTCCGGATTCTGAAAAACCATGCCGCAAGAGCGTCGTATTTCCCAGAAATCATGTTCCGACAGCGTATTCATTCCCAGCACGAGAACCTGTCCGCTTTGGGGCAGTTCAAGTACATTGATCATTTTTGCCATGGTGGATTTGCCGGAACCGTTTCGCCCAAGCAAAGCAACATGTTTGCCTCTCTGCATCATGAGCGAGACGCCGGAAAGCGCCTCCACTGCACCCGTTTCAGGGTGCATATAAGAAAACCGCACGTTATCGGCAAGGATAACAGGCAGTTCGCTCACTTCTGGTTGTTGAGAAACACTCTCGTCGATCATTCATTTTCTCCAAAAGAAAAGGGTGCGGTACGCATGCGCACACCGTCACCCTTACCTATTACTGATTCATAGTCAACGATTACGGCAATTGCAATCAGACAAGCTCGATCTGAGCCATTTCGGAGGCATCGCCTCTTCTTGTTCCAAGCTTGATAATACGGGTATACCCGCCGTTTCTGCCTGCATATCTAGGTGCAACCTCATCAAAAAGATGATTAATCGGGTTTACTGTGTTCTGCTCGGCATCATGACCCTTATAGAGCCAGTATGACATGCCTTTTCTGGCAGCGAGACGGGAACCACTATCAACCTGAACCATTTTCTTTTTAATTTCGCGGTCTACAACGTCGTATTTGGCGCCGTTCTTGGATGTCTTGGAGATAAGAACTTTCTTACCCTTGGAGTCCAGTTTCGCTTTCGAAACGGTTATTTCCTTAGAAGAAAAATTCTCCTTCTCGCGAACAGCCTGTGTGATCAGCTTCTCTGCAATCTTGCTGATTTCTTTGGCACGGGCAACGGTTGTAACAATCTTCCCGTTCATGATAAGGGCTGTCGTTTGCCCTCTCAAAATAGCCAGACGCTGATCGGATGCACGACTCAATTTTCTTATTCCCGCCATGGGTAAAACCTCCTATATGTTACTGAAATGCCCTGAAACTGGTGTTACTCTTCACTTGCAGCAAGCGAAAGTCCCATGTCCTCGAGCTTCAAAATGACCTCTTCAAGCGATTTCTTGCCAAGATTACGAACCTTCATCATCTCATCTTCAGAACGGGCCACAAGATCGCCGATGGAATTGATTCCGGCTCTCTTCAGGCAATTATACGTTCTTACAGAGAAATCAAGATCTTCGATGGCAACATCCAACTTGGAATTCTTATGTCCGCTGTCCTCTGCATCTCGAAAGCTCGGGCCGGCATTTCTGTCGGTTAAAGCGATAAAGAGACCCAGATGTTCGCAAAGAATAGCCGCTGCGGCAGAGAGAGCCTCGTTGACGTCCAATGTAGCGTCCGTCCAGACTTCAAGCGACAGACTGTCAAAGTCCGTGCGCTCTCCGACACGAGTGTTCTCAACTGTATAGTTTGCTTTGCGTACAGGAGTGAAAATTGAATCCACTGCAATTACACCGATGGGCTGATTCGTCATTTTATTGCGATCAGCGGTAGAATACCCACGGCCTTTACTTATCGTAAGTTCCATGAAAAGACGACCTGCTCCATTTAATGTGGCTACAACGTGATCCGGATTCTCAATCTCAACTTCTTCGTCGTGAACGATATCACCTGCGGTAACAGGACCGGAACGGCCTTCGTCTGTACTGATATATACGGTTTTCGGACCGTCTACATGCAGTCTTGCACGAATACCCTTAACATTCAGGATCATCTCCGTCATGTCTTCGACCACACCTGTAACCGTTGAGAACTCATGATACACGCCTTCAACACGGATTGCGGTAACGGCAGCTCCGGTCAGAGAAGAAAGCAGAACGCGGCGCAAAGAATTGCCAAGCGTCGTGCCATATCCCCGCTCCAGCGGTCCGATTACGAACTTGCCGTAGGAGCTATCTTCATTTAATTCAACACATTCAATGACCGGCTTCATTATTTCAATCATCTTTCTCCTCCTTGCGCAGCTAAATACACCTGGTCAATCCCCATTACTTCGAGTACAACTCAACAATAAGGGTCTCCTTGACCTCGATATCGACATCCTCACGAGACGGAACCTGAACAAGAGTACCTGTAAGAGTCTCTTCATTAAAGGTAAGCCACGCCGGAACCGGACGGGCGTTCGTAAGACTGACGAATTTCGGTGATTTGCGGGACGATTCACGAACACTAATAACATCGCCGGCCTTCATTGTAATGGAAGGGATATCCATCTTCTTACCATTAACAACAAAATGTCCGTGCGTTACAAGCTGACGCGCTTCAGAACGAGACGAAGCAAAACCCAGTCTGTAAACGATATTGTCAAAACGGAGTTCGAGCAGTGCAAGCAGGTTGTCGCCGGTCTTGCCCTTCAATTTCTCAGCTCTCTCAAATGTTGAGTGAAACTGTTTCTCGAGAATTCCGTAAAAACGCTTTGTCTTCTGCTTTTCTCTAAGCTGAAGACCGTATTCTGATACTTTCTTTCGACCTTGTCCATGCTGACCCGGAGCAAAACTCCGACGTGCAATGGAGCATTTCGCTGTGTAACATCTCTGTCCCTTGAGAAAAAGCTTGTCGCCTTCTCTGCGGCACAGGCGGCAGGATGCATCTGTATATCTGGCCATTCTCTATACCTCCGTAATCAGACTCTTCTTCTCTTTGGCGGCCTGCAGCCATTGTGGGGAACTGGAGTAACATCTTTGATCATGGTGACATCCAATCCCGTGGCCTGCAGAGCGCGGATTGCGGATTCGCGACCAGCGCCCGGACCTTTTACAAAAACCTCAACTGTACGCATGCCATGGTCAACAGCTTTCTTAGCTGCATCTTCAGCAGCCATCTGAGCGGCAAAAGGTGTACCCTTACGAGAACCCTTCATGCCCATCTCACCGGCGGATGCCCATGATATTGCATTTCCCAGAGGATCGGTAATTGTAACGATTGTGTTGTTGAACGTAGAGTGAATATGCGCATGTCCGCGGTCAATATTCTTGCGTTCTCTTTTCTTCGGCCTTAAAGCCGTTTTTTTAATTGCCTTCGCCATGGTATTCCTCCTTACTTCTTCTTGCCAGCCATCGTACGCTTCGGACCCTTACGAGTACGGGCGTTCGTCTTTGTGCGCTGACCGCGAACAGGAAGCCCCATTCTGTGACGACGGCCGCGATAGCAGCCGATTTCTGTCAAACGCTTAATATTGAGAGAGACTTCTCTTCTCAAATCACCTTCAACGTTATAATTGTTCTCGATCTTATCACGAATCTTCGCAATCTCCTCTTCAGTGAGATCTTTAACACGAGTATCAGGATTAATCGAGGAATCAGTTAGAATACGTGTAGAAGTTGTTCTTCCAACGCCAAAGATATAGGTGAGAGCAATCTCAACTCTCTTGTCATTGGGCAGATCTACACCGGCAATACGCGCCATCTGATGCACCTCCGTGAATGATTATTTTTCTTTTGCTTCTTCTATCTATAGAACACGCGTGTAAGGTTCCTCCGCTGTTAGCAGAGGCAGCCGCCCTTACGAGTTGCGTGTAATATCCAATCTGAGTACGCCTGCATAACCGGACAGATAATAACTGTCCGGAGGCGATGTGCATTAGCCCTGTTTCTGCTTGTGTTTAGGATCCGTGCAGATAATCATGACACGTCCTTTGCGGCGAATAACTTTACATTTTTCGCACATGGGCTTGACTGATGGTCTAACTTTCATACAACCTACCTCCTGCTGCTGCTGTTCCGTTCCTGCCAGGGGGGGCAGAAAAACCAACGCCTTATAGGCGCACGCTATAATATAATAACAAAAACCGACTGTAAATCAAGTGTTTTGTCAAAGATCGTGCAAAAAAGAAGAATCTTTTTATTTTGCACGCCAGGTAATGCGTCCTCTGGACAAATCATAAGGGGAAAGCTCCAAAGTAACACGGTCACCCGGCAGAATCTTGATGTAATTCTGTCTGAGCTTGCCGGAAATATGTGCAAGTACTTCATGTCCATTTTCCAGCTTGACCTTAAACATTGCATTCGGTAATGCGTCGTCAACAATTCCCTCTACTTCGATTACATCTTCTTTGGCCATTGTATTTCTCCTTTACTCTCTATCACACTTCCGTGTGACCATCCAAAAACTTTCTGATTCCCTTACGAATTTCACTGTTTTGTTCAGGGGTCTGCATTTTGCTGATTGACTGGAGCCATTCCCCTGCATTTTCGATCTGTCCCAGCGGACGGACATGTGTTCTGCGCTTCTTCTTCGGGCCGGTAAGAGACCTGCTGCTGCCATCGCACAAGGCAAGGAAGCTTTCGTGTTCTGATACAACCACATAGATTCGGCCTGTATCGTGTCCGCATTTTGATGTGACAACCATTCCTGTTACGATGCCTTTATCTTTCATTGCATCGAAGAATGAGTGTCCTTCCGCCTCGATCACAAATCCACCTTCGTCGTTACTAACGGTCCCTCCGGAGTTATTGCTATCGTATTTTCATAGTGGGACGATGGTTTGCCGTCAATTGTTACGATGGTCCACTCATCATCCTGTAAGCGTATCTCTTTTCTTCCCATATTGATCATCGGCTCGATTGCTATCACCAGACCGGAGACGATGCGAAGACCATGGCCTTTCCTTCCGTAATTGGGAATGTCCGGATCCTCATGTAACTGGCGGCCGATGCCGTGTCCTGTTAATTCCCGAACCACACCATAGCCGAACGATTCGGCGTGCTGTGCAATTGCACTCGATACATCGCCCACCCGGCTGCCGATTTTGCATTGTTCATATCCAATCCAGAAACACTCTTCCGTTACCCGGATCAATTGCTCCTTCTCGGGCGATATGATGCCTACGGGATAGGTTCGTGCCGCATCACCGTGAAAACCGTCAAGAAGGGCTCCGGCGTCTACGCTAACAATATCACCCTCCTGAAGAATGCGCTGCCGGCTTGGAATACCATGCACGACTTCGTCATTAATTGAGACACATATGGAAGCTGGAAATGGAGGCGTCCCGTAATTCAGAAACGACGGTACAGCGCCTTCGCCCCGTATGACCTGGTCAGCAATCCGATCAAGTTCATATGTCGATACACCGGGTCGTATCACATCGGACAGCGCTGCGAATACGAGCGCTACAACGCGTCCGGCCTTCTGCATCTTGATTATTTCCGTCGGTGTTTTAAGCTGAACCATGTACGCTCCTTGTATTCTTCTGTTCAGGTCCGGCAGACGTATCCGGTCGACCGGACATTGAATTTCATTCTATTCACGAATGATTCCCCGCGCGATGAATCCCTTATTAATCTGCTCGATTGCCTGTATGTAGCTGACTTCGTTATCCGCAGAAAGAATGAGACCTTTCTTTTGATAGAAGTCAGTCAGGGGCTGTGTCTTTTCATGGTATGTCTTCAGTCGGCTCAGAACCGTTTCCGGTTTGTCATCTTCGCGCTGTACAACATTTCCGCCGCAAAGATCACAGATTCCTTCAACCTTCGTAGGGCGGAATGACAGACTGAAACTCGCTCCGCAGGATTCACATACGCGACGGTCGGAAACCCGCGTTTTAATCACATCATCTGAGATCCTCACACTGATCACGGCATCAAGCGACACTCCCTTGTCAGCGAGCAGTTTGTCCAGCTCCTCCGCCTGAGGAATCGTGCGCGGAAATCCGTCAAGCATAAAGGCCGATGCGCAGTCGGGCTGCGCCAGACGATCTCCGATCATCGCGATCGTTATGGAATCAGGAACCAATTCTCCCCGATCCATATACTGCTTGGCTTCCGTTCCCAACGGAGTTTTTTCTTTGATATTCGCGCGGAAAATATCTCCGGTTGAAATATGAACAACTCCATATTGTTTCGTCAGTTCCTCTGCTATCGTTCCTTTTCCTGAACCCGGCGCCCCTAACAAAATCAACCTCATTGCGCTACCCTCCTGCATCATGCCTGATATCAGTCACTTAACGTTTATTCGTCCCAACCAATGTAATTCATGCTGTCATTCTTCTGGTTCTAAAACGCTCATACAGCCCCGCACAGAGATCGTAAAACTCCTGTACGAGGCTATTTGAAGCACAAAACTATCTGCACACAGGTCTTCCGTTCGATAAACAAGGTCGACCTCTCAGAAAAGGACTCATATGAGTAACCACATCAATCAAGGAAACCCTTGTAATGGTGCGTAATCAGCTGTGACTCGACCTGTTTGACAAGATCATTCGCAACACCGGTCAGAATCAAAACGGACGTTCCTGCAAACCAGACATTACTCATGCCTGTAACATTACCGATAAATGTAGGAATCAGTACAACCGCAGAAAGGAATATCGCGTCCACCCAGTTCAGTCGGCCGGCTGTTTTTGCGATGAAGTCCGAAGTCGGTCTTCCCGGTCGAACGCCCGGAAGGAATCCGCCGTTCTTCTGCAGATTGTTCGAAATCTCAATTGGATTGAACTGAATGAGGGAGTAGAAGAAAGTGAATCCGACAATCAGCAGAAGATTTACGAGATAATATGTCGGGCTCTTGCCGAAGTTTCGAAACCATTCAACAATAATATTATTGCTGTTCGCAAAGAACATCGTAACAATGGTTGACGGCAATGAAAGCATCGACATGGCGAAGATAACCGGCATAACACCGGACTGGTTCACCTTCAGCGGTATATAGGTATTCTGACCGCCATATGTCTTCCGGCCTACAACACGCTTTGAATACTGTACTGCAATTCGCCGTTCAGAATTCTGAACGAACAGGACGAAGACGATAATGGATAACGCCAGCGCCGTAACTGCTGCAAACAGGAGCACTGCAATGATAAAGCCGATAAACGCAGAGTCAAATCTGCCCGACACGTCCAGCGAATAATTGTACAGCTGTACGGCCATGTCCGGAAGCCGCGTTACGATTCCTGCAAAAACGATGAGCGAAATACCGTTGCCGATACCTTTGTCGTTAATCTGCTCGCCAAGCCACATGATAAATGCGGATCCGGCTGTAAAAGAGGCAATAATCAATACGGCATTCAAGGGCTTCGGAAGGAAATCAGACATCGCCGAGCGAGTGGCATAACAGAATGCGGTTGCCTGAAAAAGAGCCAGACCGACCGTTGTAAAACGAACAATCTTCTTGATCGTCTTACGGCCGACATCGCCTTCCTTCTGCAGTCTTTCGAGAGCAGGCACCGCAACGGTAAGGAGCTGGATGATGATCGACGAGTTGATATAGGGCGTGATACCCATGGCAAAAATGGTTGCTGCGTAAAGTCCACCGCCCGAGATGATATTCATGAGTCCGCCGATTTGTCCCCAGCTCTGAACGAGCGCTGAGAACTCAACACGGTTTATGCCCGGAGAAGGAACAAGTCCGCCCAACATATAGAGAGACAGGATACCAAAGGTGATAAACAGTTTCTTGCGTAAGACAGGAACGCGAAAAGCGTTGATCAAGGTATCAAACAGACCCTTCATGATCATACCTCCAGGGCCGTGCCGCCAGCCTTCTCAATTTTTTCTTTTGCAGAAGCAGAGAATAGAGTCGCTTTAACAGTGAGCTTTTTGGTAAGATCGCCGGTACCGAGTACTTTAATGCCTTCATATACTTTCGGAAGAGTCAGAAGACCCGTATTCCCAAGCAGTTCTGCATCGACAACGGTGCCGTCCGGAAAATCTTCCAGATCCTGAATATTAATTTCGATATAGGAATGCGCAAATCTCTTGTTGTTGAAACCACGCTTGGGAAGACGTCTGTAAAGGGGCATTTGACCGCCCTCAAAACCAGGACGTACACCGCCGCCGGAGCGCGAATTCTGACCTTTGTGTCCGCGTCCGGATGTTTTTCCGTTGCCGCTGCCAACGCCGCGGCCTTTGCGGAATGCCTTCGCATTCCCGCTGGAAGTCAATTCATTGAGCTTCATGTTACTACCTACCTCCGTTAGACTTCTTCGCAAGTGACCAGATGAGCAACTTTACGAACCATTCCGCGAATGGCCTGTGTATCCTTGAGGACCACAAACTGCCCGATCTTCTTAAGACCTAAGGCCTGTACCGTTGCGCAGTGATTCTTGTTGGCACTATTGGTGCTCTTCACCAGGGTAATCTTTATATCTGCCATTGAAGACACACCTCCTATTAAAGAATTTCGTCAATGGATTTTCCGCGGAGACGAGCAACCTCTTCGAGAGATTTCAAGCTCTTCAGACCTTCCATTGTTGCATTGACCATGTTGTTCGGGTTGTTGGTTCCAAGTGACTTTGTACGGATATCCTTGATGCCGGCCATTTCACAGACGGCACGAACCGGACCGCCGGCGATAACACCGGTACCTTCTTTCGCAGGCTTCATAACAATTTTGCCTGCTCCGAAGACGCCCAATGTCTCATGGGGAATGGTAGAACCGTGGATCGGAACATAGATAAGGTTCTTCTTGGCATCTTCAATTCCTTTGCGGATAGCATCAGGAATTTCAGCAGCTTTTCCGATCCCTTTTCCGACGTGTCCATTCTCATCACCAACGATAACGAGAGCAGCAAAGCGGAAATTACGACCGCCTTTAACAGTCTTGGAAACGCGGCCGATATGGATGACTTTCTCTTTCAGTTCAACTGAATTCGGATCAATACGCATTTTTGATTTCCCTCCTGCTTAGAATTTAAGGCCAGCTTCGCGGGCTGCCTCGGCCAAGGCCGAAACACGGCCGTGGAAGATATATCCACCTCTGTCGAAAACAACGTCGCTGATGCCCTTTTCAATAGCACGCTCGCCAACAAGCTTACCCACTGCGGCTGCACCGGTTTTGTTCCCGCCGAAAGGCAGTCCCGTTTTAACGTCGCTGTCCAGTGTCGAGGCACTAACCAATGTTGTTCCGGTTGTATCGTCGATAATCTGTGCATAAATATTGGCATTGCTTCTGAAAACACACAAACGCGGACGAGCCGGGGTTCCACTGATCTTTTTACGCACGCGAACATGCTTTCTCCTGCGGATTTCGTTTCTGTCAGGCTTATTAATCATGCATTTCACCCCTTCTCTTATTTCTTAGATCCGGTCTTGCCTTCCTTGATACGCAAGATCTCGGTAGAGTACTTAATACCCTTGCCCTTGTATGCATCAGGAAGTCTCAATGAACGGATCTTTGCAGCTGTCTCACCGACGAGCTGTTTGTCTGCACCTTTTACGATAATCTTATTCTGCGCCGGAACCTCGAGAGTAATTCCTTCCGGTTCGACGACTTCGATCGGATGAGAGTAACCCAGGCTGAAAACGATTTTTTTACCGTCCTTTATTGCCTTGTAACCAACACCGTTGATCTCGAGTGTTTTTGTAAATCCTTCGGACACACCCACCACCATGTTATTGATGAGGGAACGTGTTAACCCGTGAAGGGCCTTGTGCTGTTTCTGATCGGAAGGTCTCTCGACAGTAATAACTGCTCCGTTGATGACCACTTTGATGTCGGGATGTACAACCTGAACGAGTGTAAACCCCTTGCCTGTAACAGTAATGGTCTGACCATCCTGCTTTACTTCGACCCCAGCCGGGATCGTAATCGGCATTCTGCCAATTCGTGACATATCTTTCTACCTCCTGCTCTTAAGATTACGGGGATTCTGCGCTGCGGCAGAACCGCACCTTTTCAGAGTTCTATTGTTGTTCTTACCAGACAAATGCCATGACTTCGCCGCCGACGCCGAGAGCGCGGGCCTTCTTGTCCGTCATGATTCCCTTGGATGTGGAGATGATGGCAACGCCAAGACCGCCGAGTACCTTCGGGAGATTTTCGTTGTCTGCGTAAACGCGCAGTCCCGGTTTTGAAATGCGCTTAATACCTGTGATGACACTCTTACGGGCTGCGAATTTAAGTGTAACCTTAATCATGCCCTGCTTGTCATCTTCGGTGCATTCAAAACGTGCGATGTATCCTTCATCCAACAAAATCTGGGCGATAGCCTTTTTCAAATTGGAAGCCGGAATCAGAACAGTCGGATGTCCGGCTGTGCCTGCGTTACGGATTCTAGTTAGCATATCTGCAATTGCGTCTGTAATCTGCATACGTGTTCCTCCTTGCTTTGCTATCGGTTACCAGCTGGCCTTACGGACGCCGGGAATCTGTCCCTTATATGCCAATTCGCGGAAACAGAGACGGCAAACACCATACTTACGGATATAGGCGTGCGGTCTGCCGCAGAGCTTGCAGCGGTTATGCTGCTGAGTCGAGAATTTAGGCGCTCTCTGAGACTTCAGAATCATTGACTTCTTAGCCATATTAGTTTACCCTCCTGCTCACTTGCGAAACGGCATGCCAAGAAGCTTGAGAAGTTCTCTGGCTTCTTCATCCGTCTGAGCTGTCGTAACGATAATGATGTCCATGCCACGGATTTTATCAACTTTATCGTAATCAATTTCGGGGAACATCAACTGTTCCTTGATACCCATTGCATAGTTACCATGACCGTCAAACGAGTTCGGGTTTATGCCGCGGAAATCACGGACACGAGGAAGAGAAATGCTGATCAGCTTATCGAGAAAGTCATACATTTTCTCTCCGCGAAGCGTAACTTTGCATCCGATCTTCATACCTTCTCTGAGTTTGAATGCTGCAACTGACTTGGTAGCGGTTGTAGACACCGGCTTCTGTCCGGAAATAACACCCATATCGCGCATTGCGTTCTCAAGAGCCTTCGGATTGTCCTTGACTTCACCGACACCCATATTCAGAACGATTTTGTCGACACGCGGAATCTGCATCACCGACTTGTAACCGAAAGTCTCCCGCAAAGCCGGAGCAACTTCAGATGTGAACCTATCTTTTAATCTGGACATCCTTTACTCCTCCTTGCTTGCTTTCTTTACCACATCAATCACGGCTCCGCACTTTTTGCAGACACGTGATTTGGAACCATCGTCAACTACCTTGTGGGCCACACGGGACGGCTTATTGCATTTGGGGCATACGAGCATCACGTTGGATGCATCGATGGAGCCTTCCCTGGTGATAAGTGCAGAAGGCTTTAACTGCCCCTGCCCTTTTTTGTGCTTTGTAATCATGTTCAGTCCGGAAACAAACACACGTCCGTTGGCCGGAACCGCTTTCACGATCTTGCCCTTCTTCCCCGCGTCCTTGCCCGAAAGCACGACGACGGTATCATCTTTTTTAACATGAATCTTGCTTGCCATTTGTCGTCCTCCTTACAGTACTTCGGGTGCCAGAGAAAGGATCTTCATATAGTCCCTGTCTCTCAGCTCTCTCGCGATTGGCCCAAAGATACGTGTGCCACGCGGGTTCTTGTCTTCTTTAATAATAACGGCAGCGTTCTCATCAAATTTGATGTATGAGCCGTCAGGCCTTCTGACACCCTTCTTGGTGCGGACAACCACAGCTTTAACAACTTCACCCTTCTTAACCACGCCACCGGGAGCGGCGGATTTGACAGAGCAGACGATGACATCGCCGATATTGGCATATTTGCGCCATGAGCCACCGAGAACTTTGATGCACAAAAGTTCTTTCGCGCCGGTATTGTCGGCAGCTCTGAGTCTGGATTCTACTTGAATCATGCTTGATTTCCTCCTTTACGTGAAAACCATAACGGCTACGTATTATTTCGCCTTTTCAACAATCTCAATCAGTCTCCAGCGTTTTTCACGCGAGAGCGGACGGGTTTCCATTACCTTAACTTTATCGCCGATCCCGCAAACATTCTCTTCATCATGAGCCTTAAGCTTGTATGTTCTCTTGATGATCTTCTTGTACAGCGGGTGTTTTACGTGTTCTGTAACAGCAACAACAATAGTCTTATCCATCTTGTCGCTTGTAACAGTACCGACGCGAGTCTTTCTGAGGTTACGATCGCTCATTCACTTATCCCCCTTCACTTAATGCCCTTAAGCTCTTGCTCGCGAAGAATGGTCTTGACGCGTGCGATATCCCTCTTAACAGCACCCAAGCGCTGCGGGTTCTCGAGCTGGTTGGTAGCATGCTGGAAACGGAGCTTAAAAAGCTCTTCTTTCAGGGCAACGAGTTCTTTTTCAAGCTCTGTTCCCGATTTTGCGCGGATTTCATCAGCCTTCATTTACGTCGCCCTCCTGTTCCTTAGCAATAAACTTCGTTTTGCAAGGGAGCTTATGTCCTGCAAGGCGCATCGCCTCTCTTGCAATTTCTTCTGTAACTCCTGCGATCTCAAAGAGCACGCGGCCCGGCTTAACGACGGCAACCCAGTGATCCGGAGATCCTTTTCCTGAACCCATTCGGGTTTCTGCGGGTTTGGATGTGACGGGCTTGTCCGGGAAAACTTTGATCCAGACCTGTCCGCCTCTTTTTACATAACGGTTAATCGCGATACGTGATGCCTCAATCTGATTGGATGTAATCCAACAGGGCTCCATGGCTACGATACCGAAGTCACCGTAAGCAACAAAGTTGCCTCTGGTTGCTTTTCCGGTCATGCGACCGCGGTGTTGTTTTCTGTACTTCACTCTTTTGGGAAGAAGCATTAGATTTCGCCCCCTTCCTCAACTTTGCTGACGGTCTTCTTGGCGGCAAGAATCTCGCCGCGGAAGATCCAGACCTTCACGCCGATACGACCATAAGTCGTAGCTGCTTCCGCAAATCCGTAATCAATGTCCGCACGCAGTGTCTGCAGCGGAATGGTTCCCTCGTGATAGTGCTCGGTACGTGCAATTTCAGCACCGCCGAGACGACCGGCAACCTGTGTCTTAATGCCTTTTGCGCCCGCTTTCATGGTACGCATCATGGCCTGCTTCATAGCACGACGGAAAGAAATTCTCTTCTCCAGCTGTGCTGCGATGCTTTCGGCAACCAGCTGAGCTGAAGTATCCGGCGAGCGGATTTCGCGAATATCAACAAAGAAATTCTTATTGAACTTCTTCTGAAGCTTCTTCTTGAGTTCTTCAATTCCTGCACCCTGACGTCCGATGATAATACCAGGTTTGCCGGTATTGATGATGATCATCGTCTTTTCATCGCCTTTGCGCTCGATCTCTATATTGGAAACGCCTGCATTGAAGCATTCCTTCTTGACGAACACACGGATCTTTTTGTCTTCAACCAGGTACTCGCTGAAAGTCTTCTTGTCGGCATACCAGCGTGTATCCCAATCTTTGATGACTCCAACCCGCAAACCATGGGGATTAACCTTCTGGCCCATCTGAAATCCTCCTTACACTCTTTCCTTAAGAACTACCGTTACATGGCTGGTTCTCTTGTTGATTCTCGCAGCGGATCCTCTGGCCTTAGGCATAAAGCGCTTAAGAACCGGTCCTTGATTCGCATAGGCATCTGCAACGTATAACGCATCGCGGCTCAGGCTGTTATTGTTAACAGCATTTGCCTCAGCCGACTTCAGAGCTTTTGTCAGGATCGGAGAAGCAGCCTTCGGTGTGTACATAAGAATGGCATACGCTTCTTCGAGGCTTTTTCCCTTAATCAGGTTAATGACAATACTCATCTTTCGAGGTGTAACACGAACATACTTTGCAATTGACTTGCCCTGATCCTTGCCGATACCGAGAACTTTGCGTTCTTTCTTCGTAAGAAGCTTGGGTTTTGCATTTTTTGTTGCTGCAGCTGCACGCTCCGCTAATATTTCATCGCGGTGTTCCAGCATATAGTCCTTGCTCATGACTTTCTTTTCCACTATTTGTTCCTCCCTTCAAGTGCTCTCGCGCAATCATCGTCCGCCGGATGATTTCTCTCCAGCATGGCCTCTGAACGTCCTCGTGGGAGCGAACTCGCCGAGCTTGTGACCGACCATTTCTTCCACAACATAAACCGGTACATGTTTCCTGCCATCATAAACAGCGATTGTATGACCTACCATATCAGGATAAATCGTTGAGGCTCTGGACCAGGTCTTTATGACCTTCTTCTCACTGATCGCATTCATGGCAAGAACCCGCTTCATCAGTGCATCCTGAACAAAAAATCCTTTTTTCGTTGATCTACTCATAAAATAACGAGCCTCCCTTCTTTACTTTCTTCTCTTGACAATATACTTGCTGGACGGTTTTCTCTTGTTTCTCGTCTTCTTGCCAAGTGTCGGAACACCCCAGGGAGTAACGGGACCCGGACGGCCGATCGGAGACTTACCTTCACCACCACCATGAGGGTGATCGCAAGGGTTCATAACAACACCACGGACTGTGGGGCGAACACCCATGTGACGTTTACGTCCTGCTTTACCGATTGAGATGTTCTCGTGCTCGTTATTGCCGACGCTTCCGATCGTTGCACGGCAGCGGACCGCTACCATACGAACTTCACCGGAAGGCAGACGAAGCTGAGCATAATCGCCCTCTTTCGCCATAAGCTGTGCGCTTGCACCGGCTGTGCGAACCATCTGGGCGCCTTTGCCGGGCTTGAGCTCAATGTTATGGATGATCGTACCAACGGGAATGTTCTCGATAGGGAGAGCGTTTCCGGCTACGATATCGGACTGAGGACCGCTGACTACTTTCGTGCCGACGACCACGCCCTGCGGTGCAAGGATATAGGATTTGCATCCGTCCTCGTACTGCACAAGTGCAATATATGCTGTGCGGTTCGGATCGTATTCAAGCGCGATAACTGTCGCAGGAATACTGTCCTTGTTTCTCTTCCAGTCAATGATACGAATCTTACGACGGTTTCCGCCGCCGATATGGCGAACAGTGATACGTCCGTACGAGTTGCGTCCACCTGACTTTTTGCCTGTGGCGAGAAGACTCTTCTCCGGTTTCTTGTCACTAAGGACAGAAAAATCGGCGACCGTCATCTGACGTCTGGCAGGAGAAGTTGGATTAAAAGTCTTTACTGGCATCTTTTCTTCACTCCTTCATCAATCAGGCCGCTTACTGGCCGAACCCGAATTCTTCAATGGATGTCTTGTACTTACCGGAGATCTTGGCAGACTTGCCGCCCTTTGTCAGGTAAGTAACATCCTTAGCCTCTGTTGCAATCGAAACAATCGCTTTCTTCCAGGAAGCTGTTCTTCCCAGAGCCGAACGCTGTCTCTTCAGTTTGCCGTCGTAACGGATCGTGTTGACAGAAACAACCTTGACATCGAAAAGCTTCTCGACCGCCAAGCGGATTTCCGTCTTTGTAGCTCTTTCATCAACCTTGAAGCAATACTTGCCGAGAGCGGCATCCATTGTGCCCTTCTCTGTAACTAATGGCTTTAAGATGATATCCTGCGGTGTCTTCATCATACATACACCTCCTGAACTTTGAGAACCGCTTCTTTGGTGATCATGAAGCGATCATACTTCAGAATGTCGAACACGTTGATCGTGTTGACAAGAGCGGTCTTTATCGTGGGAATATTTCTTGCGGACTTCTCAACATTGAGATTCTTCTCGCCGAGAACAAGAAGTACAGGGCTGCTGATCTTGAGTGCTTCAAGAACTTTCACCATCTGGCGTGTCTTAATCTCGCTGAATTCCAACGTATCCAGAACAATAATGTTCTGTGCTGCAAGCTTGGATGAAAGTGCCGACTTCATAGCGAGTCTTTTCACTTTCTTAGGTACGGTATAGCTGAAATCTCTCGGTTTTGGCCCGAAAATGATTCCGCCGCCGACATACTGTGCAGAACGGGTAGAACCGTGACGTGCACGACCTGTGCCCTTCTGACGATACGGACGCTTGCCTCCGCCTCTGACTTCACTTCTGGTCTTTGTGGATTGGGTTCCCTGCCGGCGGTTTGCCAGCTGGTTTCTGATTACGGCCTGGATCGCAAACTCATTCGGCTCGATACCAAAGATATCGTCGGAAAGCTCGATCTGACCTGTAACGGCTCCATCCAGATTATAAACATCTACTTGTGCCATTTTCTTCGCTCCTCCTTCGCCGGATTAGTTTGCCTTGACAGACGACTCGATGGAAATTAAGCCGCCCTTCGGGCCTGGGATTGCACCTCGAATTACGAGGATCCCTCTCTCACCGTCCACGAGGACGACATTCAAATTCTGTACGGTGCAATTCACAGCACCCATATGACCCGGAAGCTTCTTGCCTTTACGGACACGGGCAGGCGTTGTGTTGGCGCCCATGGATCCTACGCGTCTGTGATACATCGAACCGTGACCGCCGGGACCGCCCTTTTGACCGTGACGCTTGATGTTACCGGCAAAACCTTTACCTTTGGATACGCCGCTGACATCTACATGGTCTCCCACGATAAACATGTCAGATACCTTGATTTCCTGACCCAGAGAAAAACTATCCTCCGAGCGGAATTCGCGGACATGACGCTTTGCGGATACGCCAGCCTTTTCAAACTGACCTTTGTCCGGCTTGTTTACAAGCTTAATGCGAATGTCACCAACGGCAACCTTCACAGCCTTGTAGCCGTCCGTCTGCTCCGTCTTGTTCTGAATAACGACCATCGGGCCGCACTCAATGACGGTCGCCGGGATTGCAAGTCCGTTCTCATCGAACATCTGTGTCATTCCGGCCTTCTTGCCAAGCATGAATTTACTCATTTCCTTTACCTCCCTTGGTTATTGGTTCGCGGGATTTTCCCGTGAACATGACCCCGGACACAACGGCAGATCTTGACGTATCTGCCCGTCCGGAAAAAAACCCGTCAAACCTTGAGTTCAATACTGACCCCAGCCGGCATGTCGAGCTTCATCAATGCATCCACCGTCTTCTGGTTGGGTGCAAAAATGTCAATTAGGCGCTTATGCGTACGAATCTCAAACTGTTCACGCGAATCCTTATACTTATGAGGAGAACGGAGAATCGTTGTGATTTCCTTCTCTGTAGGGAGAGGAATCGGACCGGAAAAGCTGGCGCCTGTTCTGGTTACCGTCTCAACAATACGTGCAGCGCTCTGATCAAGAAGTTCATGATCGAATGCCTTGAGCTTGATTCTTACTTTCTGTTTACCTGCCATAATTTCATCCTCCAAATTTGCTGCTTTCTTCAACTGTGCCGGGCGTTTCTTCTGTACCCGTCAGAAAACCCAGGAAACCAGTTACCGCAAATACGTCTGCGGCACTATGGGCCTGGGCATGTGTTCAGATACAAAACACACGCTGCCATTAAATTGAAGTCGCCCGAATCTTATGTCCGGACTTCTCTGTCAAAGTTACCCGCCCGCCTGCGCAGCTCGCATGGCTTGCGGCAATCTCCGACATCTTCGCTTCTGCGCTCAGAAATTCGTCGCGCACGAAGTAGTGTATCCCAATTCGAATGGGTTTGCAAGAAGAATTTAACGAATATCCTGTATAATTTGTTAAAAGCCGCCGGAGCCGCCGCAGAAACGGCATTTCAGGACTTTTTGCTGATTTCACTGATGAGAGAAAGTACTTCTTCCTTCGAAAACGAATATATCTTATCACAAAAATGGCACTCCAGACGGATTCCGTTATCATCATTTCCCAGATCCTGCAGATCGGAAACACCAAGCGTCATAAGATTCCTCTCCATGCGGTCACGGCTGCAGTTGCATTGAAACCGGACATTTTTCGTGGAGAGGTACTGAATTTCGGGATCTCCAAGAAAGAGATCCAGTATCTGTTCCGGAGACATGCCTTCTTCCAGCAGAAAAGTTACATCGGGAAATCCGCCGTACGCACGCTTCTCCAAATAATCAATCATCTCTTCACCCGCACCCGGCATCAGCTGCACAAGGAATCCTCCGGCGTGCTTCAGGCCGCGGCTGTCGAGCAGCACGCCCAGTGACAAAATAGACGGCGTCTGTTCGGATACAGCCAGATAATATGTGAGGTCTTCAGCGATCTCTCCGGAAATCAGCTCCACGGATCCGACGTACGGCTCTTTCAGGCCCAGGTCCCGGATGACGGTAAGCATGCCGTTACCCACCGCAGCGCCGACGTCCATCTTTCCCGGATAGTGAAATGTGTTTTCAACGACCGGTACGTTGCAGTAGCCCCGCACGTTTCCTTTGGAATCGCAGACCGCGGTCATGCCGTGGATCGGCCCGTCGCAGCGAATATTCGTCGTCTGCGTATCATCTTCGCCTTTCAGAGTATCCGCCAGAAGCAGAGAACCGGTCAGGAATCGGCCGAGCGCGGCCGTAGCTACCGGAGAAGTTTTATGAATGGCCAGAGATTCGCGGCACAGATTTGTGCTCCGAATGGCGAGTGCGCGAACTTTTCCTTCGAACGCCGCAGCACAGACGATATAGTCCTGCTCATCCTGTCCGGTTGTTTCTTTTACGCCGGTATTGCCTGTATCTGTCATGTTGTTCTCCTGCATGTGAATCCTTCGGGGATCCTTCGGGGATCCTTCGATGATTGGATTGATCTTCAGTTTTCTATTGAGCCGGGGCGAAGCGCGGCATAGAATTCTCTCGTGCCTTTTCCATCGGCCTTCTGAAATGTAAGTTCTTTATATTTTGCCAGAAACTTCAAACCCGCCTGTTCCATACATTCCCGGATATCCGTCTCCGTATAGACCCGTTCCCTGATTTGCCCGTCATAACGATGATATTCGTCCTGTCCTGCCGCAGTCTTTTTAAAAAGCGTCAGATCCGATTTGCTTATTTGGGTTTTCTCTGAAAAACGGTTCTCCCAGAGAAGTGTATAATCTTCTTCCACCGTATAAAAAAAATGATTCCCCAGCGTCTCTTCCAAATGATGCGGTGTCGCTATATCAAAAATGAACAGCCCGCCTTTGTTGAGATAGTTGGAAAAAGAGGTGAGCATACGGAGAAAGTCGCTCTTGCGAATGAGATGGTTTACTGTATCCAGAAGGCAGACAAAAACGTCGACGGTGCCGAACAATTCCATTTTTGTTATATCCTGGCAGAGAAACAGAATGTCGGCTCCGGAAGATGCGGCCTTGTCGCGTGCCTTTTCGAGCATAAGACGGGAGGTATCGATGCCGATCACATCATATCCGAGCTTGTGCATTTCAAGGGATACGCCCCCCGTACCGCAGCCAAGATCGCAAAGAAGGAGACGTCCGTCCCGTCCGTCGCCTTTCTCAGGGCCGAACCGGCGAACGATCGCATCCAGATAATTTGCCCAGCGAACCGGATCGATATCTTTTTGAAAATGATCATAAATTTCAGCCAGATCATCGTATGATGAATTGGACATCCAGTTTCCCTCCGTCAGGTGATATATGGAACCGGATTTACAGGCGTTCCGTTTAATCGCACTTCGAAATGAAGGTGTGCGCCGGTCGATGTGCCCGTACTGCCGCAGGCAGCAATTTTCTGGCCGGCAGTCACCGTATCACCGACGGCAACATACACGTCTTTGCAATGCGCATAGAGCGTCGAAATTCCGCCTCCGTTATCGATGACAACATAATTCCCGAAATTGGTGCCGCCCTTATTCTTTCCGGGGACGGGGGTATCCACTTTGATGACGGTTCCGTCAGCAGCCGCAACGATCGGATTGCCGTAAGATCCGCCGAGATCCACTCCGGTATGCATCTTCATAACATGATAAATAGGGTGCATGCGCATACCAAATCCTGAATAGACCGTATAGTCTCCCGGGTATGGCCAGGTCATTGATCCCTGCGGAGGGGCAACAGAT
>JADGQQ010000066.1 GCA_017881645.1 Clostridia bacterium | reverse complement strand
CTGCGCTTATCGAAGGTCATGAAGTATCCTGGTTTCCGTCCTACGGGCCGGAAATGCGCGGCGGCACAGCTAATTGCTCGGTTGTTATATCCGATGAGATCATTGGGTCACCTGTAATAAATGATGCTGACGTGCTTATTGCATTGAATCAGCCATCTTTGGAGAAGTTTGAAAAACAGGTCAAGTCGGGCGGAACAATCATCATTGATTCCTCTTTGGTTAAGACGCTTCCCAACAGGAAAGATGTTCGATTCTTTCCGATTGCCTCTTCCGAAATGGCAAACGAACTTGGCAATATGGCATATGCAACCATTGTGCTTCTCGGCTGTCTGTCAGCAGCGTCAGGATGTTTTAAAAGAGAATCCTTTGCTGAGGCGCTTCGTGAAGTACTTCCGGAAAGAAGGCATCATATGATTCCAGCCAATCTCGATGCTTTTGACAGGGGCGCCGCTTTTGCCGCCAATGAAAAGAAGATATGATGTTATTGAGTCGGATACACAGAAAAAGGAGTTGAGAGATCAGCTCCTTTTTTGCATACCGGAAGGTTGCCGGCGACGGAAATAGGGTATAATCAATACTAGAGAAACTTAAATTTCCGGATCTTATCGGACGAACATGGGAGAGCATATGGATCAGGCCTATTTATTTAATACAGGCAATGACTATTATAGCTACAAGTTATTGGGATCCAGACCGTATTCTCATGAAGACGGTGAAAAGGGATACCATTTTGCCGTATGGGCGCCGCATGCAAGGAGTGTCAGTGTCATCGGAGATTTTAATGAGTGGAATCCGGATGTATCTCCAATGGAACCGTTACGGGAGACAGGTATCTGGGAATGTGATATTCCGGATGCCATGGAATGGGATCGCTACAAATACAGAGTGATCGGTGCGGATGCAAGAACCTATGACAAAATCGACCCGTATGCCCGTCATGGCGAGACACGTCCCAAAGACGCATCTATTCTCTATGACAGCGATGATTTTGAATGGCAGGATCAGGAATACATGCAGAATTGCCCGGATGCACTTTCTCCGCGGCCGATTAATATTTATGAACTCCATCTTGGATCGTGGCGCAGGCACAGCGACGGAAACTTTATGAATTACCGGCAGATCGCCGTCGACCTTTCGGAATATTGCCGCGAAATGGGCTATACGCACGTGGAGTTTATGCCGGTCATGGAGCATCCGCTCGATGATTCGTGGGGCTATCAGGTGACCGGATATTACGCAGTGACCAGCCGTTTTGGAACACCTGCGGACTTTAAGTTTTTAGTCGACCATCTTCACAAGAACGGAATCGCCGTCATTCTCGACTGGGTTCCGGCGCATTTCCCCAAGAATCTGGAAGGCCTTGTCCGTTTTGACGGGACGCCATGCTTTGAATACGAGGATCCCCGTATTGGCGAACACAGAGAGTGGGGGACATACGTCTTCAACTATGAGAAAGCGGAAGTACGGTCATTTCTGATCTCCAATGCAGTTTTCTGGGTGGAGGAATATCACATTGACGGGATTCGTGTGGACGCTGTATCAAGCATGATCTACCGCAACTATGGACGGACGGATTACCTCTTAAATGTTCACGGCGGAACGGACAATATTGAAGCCGTTTCACTCCTGCAGAGTATCAATACCCTCATTAGGCAGAAATTTCCTCACGTGATGATGATTGCCGAGGAAGCAACTTCGTGGGCAAAGGTATCACAGCCGGTTTCGGACGGCGGTCTTGGTTTCACTCACAAATGGAATATGGGTTGGATGCACGATACGCTCGATTATTTCGAGACGGATTATTATGCGCGCGTCTGGCATCATGACCAATTCTGCTTTTCGATGATGTATGCATTTTCGGAGAATTTCATCCTGTGCATCTCGCATGACGAAGTCGTTCACGGCAAGAAGAGTCTCCTTAACAAGATGCCGGGCGACAACTGGCGCAAATTCGCATCCCTCCGGATTTTGTTTGTGTACATGCTCGCTCACCCGGGCTGCAAGCTCTGTTTTATGGGATCGGAGTTCGGTCAATTCATTGAGTGGCGTTTTTATGAGCAGCTGGAGTGGTTTATGCTGAAATATGAACCGCATCGCCTGCTGAAGAATTTTGTCGCGAAGGCCAACCATTTTTATCTGGGAAACAGCGCTCTTTGGGCGAAAGACCATTCGTGGGAGGGGTTCGACTGGCTCGATACGGAAGATCGTGATAATAGTGTGTTTCTTTTCCAGAGAAAGGGTGAGAAAATAGAAGACAAAGTCATCGTTGTTCTCAACATGGTTCCGGTTCCTCTGGAAAGATACCGCGTTCCGGTCGATGATGCCGGCGAATACGGGATCGTGCTGAACACAGACGATATGAGTTTTGGGGGCAGCGGATATCCGACATGTATGGAGGGCGCGAATTCATTTACCGCGCAGACCGGACCATGGAAGGGAAGGCCCTATTTTCTTGAAGTGAACCTGCCGCCTTTAAGCGGTCTATATATACAGATCCGATAACCGAAAGGTCAAATCAAACATATGTGGAGGTTGCATGTATGGCGAAAGCAGATGTAGTAGCAATGATTTTAGCCGGTGGACAGGGGGCGCGACTGGGTGTGCTGACCAAGTACATCGCCAAACCCGCGGTTCCTTTCGGAAGCAGATACCGTATTATCGATTTTACATTGTCGAACTGTGCAAATTCCGGAATTGAGACGGTCGGCGTACTTTCTCAATATCAGCCGCTCGCGCTGAATACCTATGTCGGAAACGGGCATCCGTGGGATTTGGACAGAAATAACGGGGGTGCATACATTCTGCCGCCTTACCAGCGGTCTGGACGCAGCGACTGGTACAAAGGGACTGCAAATGCTATTTTTCAGAACAAAGATTTCATTGACGACTGTGATCCGCTCTATGTTCTGATTCTTTCGGGCGATCATATTTATAAGATGAACTATGCGCGTATGCTTCGCGATCACATCAGCACAAAAGCAGACGCTACACTGGCTGTTCTCGAAGTCCCGTGGGAAGAAGCGTCGAGATTCGGCATTCTCAATACAGGCGCAAACGACATTATTTCTGAATTTGTTGAGAAACCGAAGAAGCCGGAGAGCAATCTGGCTTCAATGGGCGTATATATTTTCACATGGGAAGTGCTCAGGAAGGCTCTGATCGAAGATGAGGAGACCCCCGGATCGAGCAATGATTTTGGCAGCAACATTGTACCCATGCTGCTGAAGCAGGGAAAGAAACTGTGCGCGTACAGATTCTCCGGATACTGGAAGGATGTAGGAACCATTTCGAGTCTTTGGGAAGCGAATATGGATATACTGGATCGCCCCGAAGATATTAACCTTATGGACAGGTCATGGCGTGTTTACAGCCGGAACCCTGTGAAGCCGTCCCATTATATCGCAGACGGTGCAACCGTCATAAATACTGCCATGACGGACGGCTGCCAGATTTTCGGCTCTGTCGAACACTCCGTTCTGTCGAATTCCGTTACGATCGAGAGAGGTGCTGTTGTGAAGGATTCGGTTCTTCTTCCGGGCGTTACCGTCCGGGCCGGAGCCTATCTTAATAAATGCATCGTCGGATTCGATACGATTATCGGAGAAGGCGTCCGGGCCGGAGCTGACGTTGAAGGAGAAAGTCCGTATCTGAATACCAAAATCTGCACGAACGGTATCGTTGTGATTGAGAGGGGACTCAAAATCAAAGATCATTCCGTTATTCCCGCAAACTGTCAGGTTGACTGTGACAGGCCGGTCCCAGCCGAGAAAAATGTGATTGAAGAAGTATTTCGTGTCCGCAAAACATAATATCGGAGGAAGAACGCATGTTTATAGATGCAATGGGTCTGATACTGGCAGATAATAAAAAAATAACATTGGGAGAATTATCTAAGCCGAGAGCTCTCGCTGCCGTTCCGTTCGGCGGCCGCTACCGGATTATCGATTATATGCTGTCTGACATGGTGAATTCCGGAATCAAGAGTGTCGGTATTCTGACTCTTAATAAATACAAGTCACTCATGGATCATCTGGGAACAGGTGCTTCATGGGATCTTGACCGCAAGAATTTCGGACTGCATATTTTACCGCCCTACGTAAACTCGGAATCCATGGGTGTTGATGATGCGGACGAGATGGCCGGACTTCTGGATTTTATCCGCTCAAACCGAAGCGCTTATGTCATTATCGCAAACAGTAATATGATCCTGAACACGACATTTAACGACTTTGTTGACAAGCACGAACAATCCGGAGCCGATGTATCGGTCATGTATAATCGCGACGGAATCAAATACGGCGTACCCAATTATATTTTCGAAATCGACCGTAAGGGGTACGTGAAAGATATGCTTTTCAACCCGGAGAAAACCGTATCCAACCGCTGCAGTCTGGGAATCGCCGTACTCAGGCGCGAACTGCTGATCGACCTGATTGCGGATATGATAGCCCGCGGAGAAAGAAATTTCGGAGTGCATGTACTGACAAAGAAATTCGATACTCTTCATATTCGTGCTCATGAATACAAGGGACTGGTACTGCGCATCAACAATGTGCAGAGCTATTTCAATGCCTCCATGCTGCTTCTGGACAGTCAGGTGAGAGCGGATCTTTTTTGGACGGGAATGCCGATTTACACCAAGGTCAAAGACGAAGCACCTGCGCTTTATCTGGAAAATTCCAGTGTCAGCAACTCGATCCTTTCCGACGGCTGCCGAATTATGGGTACCGTGGAAAACTCCATGCTCTTTCGCGGTGTTACGGTGTCCAGAAACAGCAAGATCAAGAATTGCGTCATCATGCAGGATGTCCATATCTCCGAAAACTGTGAACTGGAGAATGTCATTCTCGACAAAAACGCTGTGATCCGACCGGGTATCAAACTGGTCGGTCATAAAGATTATCCTGTCGTCATCGGTAAGGGGGCCATTGTATGAATCCGATCAAAGTACTTCTTGTAGCTTCGGAGGTCGCACCATTTATTAAAGTCGGCGGCCTCGCAGACGTTGTCGGTGCGCTTCCACGCAATTTGATCGAACAGGGATGCGATGCAAGAGTCATTTTGCCTCTCTATAAGAAGATTAAACAAAGCCGGACAACGCAGCTGCATTTTCACGGCTGGCGGATGGTAAAGATGGGGTGGCGGTCTTTGTATGCAGGACTGTACTCTACGGTTCTGGACGGTGTCACTTTCTATTTTGTCGACAATGAATACTACTTCAATTTTGATCAGGTATATGTGGAATATTCCTTTGATATTGAAAGATTCTGCTTCTTCCAGAGAGCTGTTCTTGATTTCCTTGGAGAATTTCTGCAGTTCGAACCGGATATCCTTCACTGCAATGACTGGCAGACCGGCATGATGCCCCTGCTTCTGGACGCGCAGTACAGGACTCATGGCATTCATTCGGCAATGAAGACGGTTTTCACGATTCATAACCTGAAATATCAGGGCATCCACGGAATCGATACAATCAAGGATTTTCTGGATCTGCCGGACCGGTATTTTTCAGATGATTCGACGCTGAAGGAAGGTGCCGTCAACTTCATGAAGGCGGGCATCGTATATGCGAACTCCGTTACAACCGTGTCGCCGACCTATGCGTACGAAATAATGACGGACCATTATGGAGAGGGTCTGAACGATACGCTGCAGAGGCACGCGTATAAAGTGACCGGCATTCTGAACGGAATTGATGACAAAGAGTTCAGTCCTTCCGATGACAAATTGATTCCTGCAACCTTCGCCTATCCGCATTATGCGGAAGGAAAGGCCGCGTGCAAGGCGGCTATCCAGCACCGGCTCGGATTGCTTGTCAATCCGGGTGCACCTTTATGCGTTATGATTACGAGACTGGTTGACCAGAAAGGTCTGGATTTATTTCTGCGGGTTGCCGGCGAAATGCTTTTCGACGGTATGCAGATCGTAATACTCGGAACCGGTGATGTCTTTTATGAAAATGCTCTTTCGGACATGGCCCGCAAAAACCCGACGAAAATGTGCGCGTCCATTATGTTCAGCAACGAACTGGCGCACTCTTTGTATGCGGCAGCGGATATCTATCTGATGCCGTCCCTTTTCGAGCCGTGCGGACTGTCACAAATGATTGCAATGTCCTATGGCGCAATCCCGGTAGCCAGAGAAACGGGCGGTCTGAAAGATACGATTATCCCATATAATGAATACACCGGCGAGGGCAACGGATTTACATTCGCCAACATCAATGCGCACGAATTCCTGTTCGTTACAAAATATGCATGTGATCTTTATCGAAATCACAAAGAAATATGGGCAGGACTGATTCGTCAGGCCATGCTTGGCGACTATAGCTGGAATCGATCAGCAAGAGAATATTTTGATCTGTATAAAAGCATGTACGAATCACCCTATGCAGACCGGGGGGAGATTTCTCCCGAAGAACCGCACTCCGAACAGCAGAAGATGGAAGACAGTCAGCCTGTTCGTATTTCAAAAAACAATAAGGATGATAAAAAGATAAAATGATCATAAAATCCCCCGGACCTGATGATCTGATATTTCACAACTCGCGAAGCACGGAATATCGTTCTCCGTTCGGAGCCGTATCCACTGGAACCCATGTCGATTTGTCTGTGGATGTCTTTGTTCCGGGAATAGATGTCATCCTTTGCTATGCATACGGCTTATACACATTCTCCTACAGCGAAACGCAAATGGATTCTGCAGACGATATGCCATTCCGTTTTCACGCAAAAATCAGTATGCCGGGTGACTCCGGTCTGTTTTATTATTGGTTTTGTGTCAAGCCTTCAGCCGTGAAAAATGATGTGCCTGCATCAGATATGCATGACCAGCTGAAAGGCAGCCATGAGAAGTTCGCACTTGCGATGCAGTCGAAGGCATATTATGTTTTTTCCGGAGAAAAATCAGACGGCACCGGCCAAATAAGCAGCACTCCCGCAAGAGTCGGAGCACTTGAAGACCGGAATCCGAAAGCTTTTCAAATTACCGTATTCGAGAAAAATTTTAAGACACCGGACTGGTTCAAAGGTGTTCTGCTGTATCAGATTTTCCCGGATCGATTCTATCGGGGTACATCGTATGTACCCGGCCAGATGGAAGCCGCGAAAAATGCGGACGAGCGAATCTATCATGAGGACTGGTATGAGGATGTCGATATTCACGGCAAACCGGAGACGGGATATCTTGCCTGCGACTTCTACGGCGGCACATTGGACGGTATTGCGGAGAAGATCCCGTATCTTCAGGATCTTCACATTGACTGCCTGTATTTGAACCCGGTTTTTGAAGCGCGCTCCAATCACCGCTATGATACGGCCGATTACTTGGCTGCGGATCCGATGCTCGGCGGAAATGAAGCCTTTGATCGGTTTTCGAGCCAAATGAAAAAGAATCAGATCGCATTTCTGTTGGATGGAGTATTCAGTCATACGGGCGCGGACAGCCGATATTTCAATAAACTTTCACGTTTTCCCGAAAACGGAGCTTATCAGACGGCACAGGGAAAGGGTCATAGTCCGTATGCATCCTGGTATTCGTTTTTTCCGGATGTGTCTGGGAAACTGTCGTACGATTGCTGGTGGGGATTTACCGATCTTCCGAATGTAAATGAAAACGATCTTTCTTTCCGGGAATTTATTCTGGGTAAACAGGGCGTTATTCGGAACTGGCTTGCAAAAGGCGCGGCCGGATTCCGGCTGGACGTATCGGACGAGCTTCCTGATTCGTTTCTTCGTGATATACGCACTGCAGTGAAAGAGAATACCGGCAATACCGGCGTCGTGCTCGGCGAAGTATGGGAAGATGCCAGCAATAAAATCAGCTATGGAACCTACAGGGATTTTCTCTTTGGCAGCACACACGACTCCGTGATGGGGTATACATTCCGTGATGCGGTTCTAGGCTTCCTGTCCGGTGCGACGACTGCACAGATTCTTCATAACCGACTGGAAACATTCCGGGAGAACTATCCGCCGGAAGCATATTACTGCATTATGAATCTTGTTTCGAGCCATGACCTGCCGCGTGCAATCACGGTTATCAGCGGAGCGGCGGATCCTCACGACCGCGAGCAGCAAAAACGCATGTCACTGGACAACGGTCAAATGCAAAAAGGACTTGCATTGATGAGGATCGCGCTGGCGCTGCAAATGGGGTATGTCGGTGCCCCGAGTATCTACTATGGCGATGAAATCGGTGCTCAGGGTTATCGCGACCCGTTCAACCGGAGAACGTATCCGTGGGACAGATTAACACCTGAACAGAAGGAACAGCTTGCTTTTTATCAGGAAATAACATCCCTGCGGCGCAAGTATCCAGTGCTGCGGACGGGATCCTATCGCACACTATGGGCGAAGGATGACGTTTTTGTTTTTGAGCGGTATCTCGAAGCGGGTCATTTGGATTTCTTCGGGAAAAAATGTGAAGGTGCCGAACGCGTTATATTTGCTGTCAACAGAAGCGCAGCGCAGTCTTTTTCGTTCTCATTATGTCAGGATACGAATCAATTATTTATCATTTCTCCGATGCAGGAAGAATATAATGTCAGTAATAAAATTGTCATAGAAGAAACGTTACAAAAAGAGCCATTTTATGTAACAATGAAACCATACGCCATTCAAATTATTGCATTCAAATGAACAAGGGTCCAGATCGACAGGAGGAGAAAATGATGCAGGAAGATATTACACAGAATTCGGATGAGGTGCAGAAGATATTGGATGAAAAGACCGAGGAGGTCACAGATAAGAAATGTCCGAATTGTGGTGCAACTGTCGTTTATGACCCTGCAACGCGCGGTATTTTGTGCGAATTCTGCGGGTATAAGAAAGCCCTGCCCGCACCGGATGCGGAACAATCGATTTCTGAGATTGATTTCATGTCGGCGGATAAGAAGCAGAGCTTTGACTGGGGAACGGAGAAGAAATCCATCGTCTGCAGCAATTGCGGGGGACAAAGCATATATGATGTTCTTGAGACCGCTGCCGTTTGCCCTTTCTGCGGATCGACGAGCGTTATGCCGGCGGCCACGGAGGATTCACTGGCTCCCGGCGGAGTCTGCCCGTTTGAAATTCCGCTGGATCAGGCCGGAAGTCTGTTCTCCAAGTGGCTGAAAGGACGCATATTTACTCCGAGAGCGGCGAAAAAGCAGGCAAAACCGGATGCATTTAAGGGCGTTTATCTTCCATACTGGACATTTGATTCCATGACTACGTCGGCTTTTTCGGGTCAGGCAGGGTATGATCGTCGTGTTAGGCGCGGAGACACCTATGTCACGGAAACAAACTGGAAACCGGTCGCGGGCGTTTATCAGGAGTTTATTGATGATCAGCTGGTCGTGGCCAGCAAACGAAATGCGGATTCCGGAGTCCGGAAGGCCGAACCGTTTGATTTTTCAAAGCTCGTTCCCTACAAACCTGAATTTGTTGCGGGGTTCATTGCAGAACGGTATTCGGTCGGACTTCAGGAAGGGTGGACCAACGCACAGGAATTGATTCGGAATCGGCTGCGCACGAGTATTGAAAGCTACATTCGACAGACATGGAATGCAGATCGCGCAGGCTCCGTTCGCTTTTCGACAAATTTCGATAAAGTTACCTATAAATATCTGCTGATTCCCGTATGGATGTCCTCGTTCGCATTTAAAGGCAAAATATACCAGTTTGTTGTCAATGGCCAGACTGGAAAAGTTGGAGGGAAGGCTCCGATTTCGGCTTTGCGTGTCGCAGCGGCCATTCTTCTGGGACTCATTATTATTGGTGCGTTTATGTACTTTTCTCACTAAAAGATCACATGCTTATTTCGCGAATGCCTTCCTGATTATTTTCAGGAAGGCATTTCATTTTGATTTACGTCATTATTGATTTCCGGTTGACAGCAGTGGGGCGCATAGGTATAATAACTCTTGCTGTTAAGCACCCCCCTCGATTCCCTTACTGGATTTGCGGTCGTGGCGGAATTGGCAGACGCGCACGTTTGAGGGGCGTGTGGGAGACCGTACGGGTTCAAGTCCCG
>JADGQQ010000065.1 GCA_017881645.1 Clostridia bacterium | reverse complement strand
GTTGACAAAGATGGAAATATCCGGTATCAGATGCACGACTTGCAGGTAGAAACAACATCTGGAGAGTATATCATCCTGCATCGAGGTCCGTATGTCGGAATTGCCGATCTGAATGGAGACTGGTATATAAAAGCCCTTACAAAAGAGATGTCTATGGATACAGTTCTCATATATTCCTAAGGAAAATCACGCAAAAAAGAGAGTCGCTTACTGACAGTTCCTGTCAGAGATTGGTGGAAGAATGAGACGGAATCATCACAAATTGACGCAGCTTCTGCTGTTGTGCTGTCTTTCTCTTTTTGTATTCGCGAGTGCCTGCAGTATGACAAAACCGGACGAAACAGAGTCCGTCCCCGCGACAGAACCGCGGGCTGCAGCAACTTCTGCGGACACGATAACTCCGACGGCTGCCCCGATTCCGACGCCCACCCCAACCCCGACTCCAATTCCAATGCCTGCATCGGTATATATCCCTCGGGATACTCTTCCGGATGGTCAATTGTTCGAGTCCGATTATTATGCCGTATTGCCGGGAGAGGGTGCCTATTACACAGTGTTTGATTGTTATGGCAACGCGATTTATTCTTTCTACTGCCCGATTACATTTGATGATAACGGACCCCCCATTGGATTAGTGACAGAGAAAGACCTTTCTCCTTATTGTCGCTTGAATCAAAGTGAAGTAAAAACCGTCGTTCCCGAGGGCGAGTATATAAATGAAAATCTGTTATGCAGTAACGAGAATGGTTTCTACCAAATCGATCTGGAATCGGGAAAAAGCACCGTCTATCTATATGACACATCAGGTAAGCCGGTTCAAACGCTGAAATATTCGACTTTTACAAACGATTATATTGATACTGTTGTGGAGTGTATGGGCAGCGAAACAGTGGTTACTTTTCGATATTTCCATTGGGATCAAGAAACGGAAGGTGCCTCGAAGGAATCCATCGCTATCTATTTTGTTGCAACGGATGGAACAATTAACAACTTGTGCAAATGCAGTGATCTTCCAGGTGATCCGATCGGCTTGCTCGCAAGAAAGTACTTCATTGCGGGTCCCGGAGACGGAAATCATATGAACGGGACAATTTGTGATTTTGACGGGAAACCGGTTATGGAAAATGTATACGCTATGCAGGAGAACGGCTTTCGTATTTGGGGCGAAGAAGGATCCATGCAAATTTATATAAGCGATTACTTTACAAAAGACGGACAGACGTATGATGCATCCCTTCAGCCGGTTGAGAAGAATCAAGTTGCAGCGGATGGGAAACTCATTTATGGTGCGGAATACGATGTGGCAGGCATTACATGCTCGGCTACCTATGGAAGAAGCGGACAAGATTATTTCAATTGGAGAGATGATATTGTGGCAGTCGGTATGCAGAATAATCAAATTGCACTGAAGACAAACGACGCAGAATATGTCTTTGCATGCAACGGATCATCGTACTGCGGAATGAATGATTATGTTCTTCTTTTGAAAAAAGATACGGGTGAAATCGAGGTCATATTGTTGAGAACAGGAGAGATTCTGTACACAATATCGTACAATGACTTGGCGGGAATTGCAGATGAATATGTTCTCGTGCGTACAGATTATCAGCCGAATACAGGGGTTTCGCACGGAGAATATCTGATTGATAAGGTCGGAAATGTACGATACGTAACGCAAAATTCTTATTTTTCAAGCACATACGGTGAAAATATCGTCCTGTATCGCGGTCCATATGTAGGGATCGCAGATCTGAATGGTGACTGGGTCATAAAGACACCGACGACAAAGATGACTCGGGACGCAGCGACTCCGGAATACTGGGCTAATATCACTTGAATTTGACACGCGTACTGGCGAATTATGCTCGAAAAGTGGCGCAAATTCCATCAGTATCTGGAGCGCGTCATTATGGCCGGAGTGGAAAATCCGGTTATCACGATGAAGGAGTTATTGGATCTTCCGTTTTGACGGATGGTTACCGGACTCGTCTTTAATGCTCTGTATTGCCTTGCGGTTTTTGTGCGGGTGAAATCAATTGTTTGCAGAACGCCAGCATTTTGCGGATAAGAACAGAAAGCGAAGACGTAAGTATTAGAACCCAAATGAGGACAAGGACCGAGACTTTCGGGAAATAGGCAATGAACTGCAGCGGATAGAAATTGAAGAAGAAGAGCCCCTGCAGCAGCCATATATACAGACTGTTTTCTCCCAGAAAATGCAGGATCCGGTTCATTCTGGCATTTTTCAACATATGCAGAACACTCATCGATGCAAAAATGAAAATGAACGAATAGACGGCATCAAAATATGTCGGATATGGAAGACCAATACGAATAAATGGAATTAAGATAACAAGTGCAAGGTAGACGAAGATATTGTGAATTTTTACTTGGACGAAAAGTAGTTTGACTTTGCGGAAGAGCTGGAACTTTGCACTGATATAACCAATCATAACGCTGGGAATCCAGAAAAATAACTCGTGAAGCCCCAATGTGAACATATTATAGGGCATAAACATAGCAGCCAGAATTCCCATAATAAAGAAGGGAATGGTTGTCAGACCGATGGACAGAAGGAGATTTCTGCCAACGAGCTTCTTTAAAAACGGAAGTAAAATCATTACCTGAAGGAAAAGTCTGATATACCAACCAAAAACTACATAGTCCGTATTATATGCGAACATATTGAGAAGCAAATTTTTCCAGTCGAAGATAAATTTCCCCAACAACATGGATATCGGGATACAGAATATGAAAAGAACAAGCCAGTATTCGAGAAGCAATTTCACAATTTTTCGAAACACGTTTTCGAAATTATTGCCTTTCAGAAATGAATAATACATGCCATAGCCAGTCAAAAAAAGGAACATAGCAATGCAAATGTGACCGTTTACGCCAAGAAAGCTTTCAAAAGTTGTACCAAAAAAGCGGATGCCAATGTAATAATTGCCGTTCGTCAGCCAATCAGGAAAGCCCCAGAAATGATGCATTGTCATGAGGATAATCGCAATTCCTTTGATAATGGTCGTATTTGATAAATCGAACGGAAAGTCGACATTCGCAGACGTCAATATGGAACCAGACGACTGATTCTGAGCCTTTTGCATACCAACCATGGTTTCCTTTCATCAAAAACAGGATTCAATATGAATGAGTGTAACAGAATGAAAAACAAAAAGCATTGCTTTTTCTTTGTAGACATTGCAAGAAAGCAAAGCATATAATGTGCATAATTATGATTTCATGGAAAAATGTCGTTCTTGAAAAGTAAAGGGGTCGAATCATGGGGAGACTCACCAGACATGACTATAGAAACCTGTCGATATTGATATTTCTATTCGTTATCATCATAATTATCATTACAAGATTTACATATGTTTTCGGATCAGCATACGACTGGCAGCAGCAGCACTGTGTGTTTCCTGAATATTTTCGCACTCTATTCTACACAACTCATAATATTTTCCCCAACTTTGCCATGCAAATCGGCGGGGGACAGAATATCTATAACTTTTCGTATTACGGATTCCTGAACCCGGTCATGATGATCTCGTATCTTCTGCCTTTCGTAAAAATGACCGACTATGTCATTGCATCGAGTATCGTTCTTGTGATTGCAGGCACCGTGCTGTTTTACATTTGGCTGAAACGCAATCAATATACATCGGAAGTCTGTTTTCTTGTCAGTCTTCTTTTTATGTGTGCCGGACCGGTTATTTTTCAAAGTCACAAGCAACTCATGTTTGTGAACTATATTCCTTTTCTCATTTTGGGGCTGCTGGGAGTGGATCATTTTCTCTTGAAGAACAAGTCAATGCTTTTGATCATCAGTACTTTTCTTATGATCCTATCCAGCTACTATTTCAGCATCGGCGGCATCGTTGTACTGATGATGTACAGCCTATACAGGCAGATAAAAATGGACCCGGAAACAACCGTCAAGTCGATGTTTCTGATGACAGGGAAGCTGGCCGTGCGTATACTCATCGCCGTTTTCATGTCCGGCATGCTTCTGCTGCCGACATTCTCCGCGTTGCTGGACGGGCGAAATGCAATAAGCAGTGCCGGGAAATCCTTTGATTTTTCGCTTCTTATTCCCGGAATCCATCTGCAGGACTTCGTATACAATTCGTACTCCCTGGGATTGACATCCATCGCGCTGATTGCTTTGATCAGTGCATTTATTTCGAAGAAAAAAGAGAGAATAATACTCTCGATATTCATTTGCATTCTTACAATTTTCCCGGTGCTCAATTATGTATTAAACGGTACCCTCTATTTGAATACAAAAGTATTCATTCCGTTCCTGCCTCTGGCCTGCATTGTGATTGCAGACTATATATCCGATATTTGGGCAAACCGGAGCAGCAGGAAACAAATCCTAACAACAATGATCATTCTGGGACTCGTTACTTTATGCGCATCACAATGGGATTACAAACTGGTTTTTCTTGCCGATGCAGTGCTAACCTGTGCTGCGATTCTTCTTTATCAGAAGACCGGGAAGAAGAAGTGCGTAGTCATCCCGCTGGCTGCCATCAGCATTATTCTCTGCATCGTTGTCAACTTGGGTGACAATCTGGTCCTCTTAAGCGATGCACAGAAGGAATCAACCGATCCGACAGCTTCGCTGGTTCGCAGCGTGATCGCGAAGGATCCGGGGTTTTTCCGCGTCTCCGATAATCAGAATGCATTGGTCAACATCAATAAAGTGTATGATGCAAAGTACTATCAGACGTCACTGTATTCTTCGATTTCAAATCCTGAATACTTCAATCTTGTCGGCAATATTTTTAATAATGAAGAAAGCTTCAGGAATCCGTTTATTTTGGATCCAACACAGAATGTGCTTTTCAATATTTTCATGGGGAATAAATATTTCATAACGGATAAAGAGCCTCCTATCGGTTATCGGACAGCGGCGACCAGCGGGAATCTGTCGATCTATGAAAACGACAGTGTGCTTCCATTAGGGTATGTAACCGATGCAATCATGAGTGAGAGCGATTTTGACAAGCTTGATTACCCGTACACAGCGGAGGCGCTTCTGAAGTACGGTGTTGTGCAGGGGCCCGGAAACGTCGAATATTCGACCGGAATTGTGTCTGAAACCCCGGTCTTTTCTGTAACGAACGAAAAGAATCTTACCTATACAGCATCACAGGGCATTTATGACGTACATGCGGATGATAATGCAGGGCTGACCGTTCACCTGAAGGATCCGGTCGCCGGCAAACTCCTGTTTATCCGGTTCCAGATGGATCGGCAAAGTCCGGTATCAGACCTGAATATCTCCATCAACCAGATAAACAATATACTTGTCGGCAGGAATTGGACATATCAGAACAACAATTTCGAATTTGACTATGTTCTTTCTTCCAACACGCCGATGCAGGATCTGCAGGTTGCATTCGGGAAGGGCGACTATCAATTGAGCAACCTGGCAGTTTACACGTTGGATTATGCAGATATAAGTAATATGAATAGTACGATCGACCCATTTAACGTGGACACGCAAAAAACACAGGGCGACGTCATTGCCGGAACGATCCACGTCACTCGGGACGGCTATTTTATTCTGCACATTCCCTACGCAAAAGGGTTTACCATTCTTGTGGACGGGAAAAAGGTCGATTATGAAGAAGTGAATAAGGCCTTCATCGGCTTCAAACTAGATACGGGCGAGAAGAATATTCAGATAACCTATCAGGCGCCAATGCATAAAGAAGGACTTGCGTTAAGTCTGATCGGGGTGGGTTGTCTGTTGTCCGTATTCCTATTCGAATATAAAAGAAAAAGAACCTCGCCGGAAGTGAGCCGTCCGGCTGACACTTGAGATGAGGATCCTGTTTTCAATGAATGATGCATGTCTGTCCGGACATCCTGCAAGCTGACCGCATTGAGTTTATTACCAGGGTCTGCGGGCGACTACGAAATGCGCCTCCCAGAAGGTTGTTGTGCAGGAACGTTTTACCACTTTCCCGTTGGAAGAAGACGCATCGATCATCATGCCGCCGCCGATATAAATTCCGGTATGTCCGACACTTTTTCCGTTTGTACGGAAAAATAGAAGATCACCGATCTGCAAGTTGTCCATGGAAGTAATTTTTTCCCAATCGTCAACCTGAGAATATCCGGCGGCGTTATATCGGCCGCGTGAGGATCCCGCCTGCGACAGGCAGTAGTAGACTAATCCGGAGCAATCAAATGAATTCGGCCCGACATTGCCGAGAATATACGGCTTACCAAGCTGGTTTTCAGCGACATCCAGGAATGTATTAATATTGGCTTTACGAAGCGCGGCCTTAACTTTGCTGGCACTTGCTTTGGCATCGGGGGAATAGATAAGCGCCAGAGTTTCTTCTCCGGTCTTTCCGTCAACGGAAAGGCTGTTTCGCTCCTGAAAAGCCGTTACTGCCTTCACGGTTTCGGTTCCGTAATAACCTGTCGCATTATCCAGATATCCAAGGTCAATCAGCTGTCTCTGCAGACTGTCCACGTCGGAGCCGACCGTGCCTTTCAGAAGTGTATATTTCTTCGCCTGATCCGAAAAAAGAAGATTCAGTGTTGCAGGACCTGCGATACCGTCCTGTGCAAGATCTTCCTGTCTTTGGAAAAGCTCAACAGCATTTTGTGTAGCAGGACCGAAACGCTGCGTGGATTCATCCAGATCCAAATAGTTCAGTTCCATCAACCTTTCCTGCAGCTGCTGTACCCGTTCGTTTTCGTCGCCGTTTTTCAGTGTAGGATCAGGTGTCGGCGTAGGGGTCGGTGTTGGAGTCGGCGTAGGAGTGGCTATAGCAACTGCAGTCGTATTGAGAGTTACACCGGAAGCGGGGTTGTTTCCCCGGTGTTTTGCTGTTGCGCCTATATGCTGGGGCACTGTACATGCGAATACAATCACAACACACAGTGCGGCGGCTGAACCCAATATGATAAAATTCCTTTTCGAGTTTCTATGAAAACGAACTTCCAGCTTTTGTAAAAAAGCGAGAAAAGGACGAATATATTTGATGATTCGTGACTTAATCTTCATTAGAACCTTCCTTGTATTCATTGCAATATTCCATCCATTTTATACATTTGTTTGCTGAAAAAGCAATACTTCATACAAATATGCCGCAATATAGTATGCAATTCAACACGTTTTCGAGAGCATCATGCAGGATAGATGTGAAGATAAAGTGAAGAATTCAAAGTCGTTTCGGGCGAGACCCCCGTATTCCTGTTTGTCGGTCGGCTTATGTGGTACAAAGGCATTCGCATCATTCTTGACGGCCTGCGCACTGGCAAGTGTACTTGTTGCCGGCAGCAGCGCCGCTGAGGGCGTGCAGGACGGTCAAAACGGGATTCTTATCGAAGCGAACGCGGGTGCTATGGCATCCGCCATCCTGTGCATGACGCATGAACCCGAGGCAGATTAATTATTTCCGTTTGGATCTTCGAAAAACAATCCAAAAAGAAATTTGAAAAAATCTTGTTTGCCTCTTTACAAAAAACATTACAGGCCTTATAGTCAGTTACATGAGTAGCAGACTGATAGGGAAATAGAATCTTTCAAAATTGAGAAGAATCTTTTCAGTTCATTTTTGAACACATGAGGATTTGCTTTTTGGAAAAGAGAAAAGTCGAAAGG
>JADGQQ010000007.1 GCA_017881645.1 Clostridia bacterium | reverse complement strand
TCTTTCATTCTCTCTATGCCGCAATGTATCATGATTCGCACTCTCATCATTCTCAGGGTTTACGGTCTGACCTGCAAAAAGTCGGCCGTTGCATGAGATTCTTGCAAAAAAATAGAAAACGCCTCCGGAATCGAATCCGAAAGCGCCCTTCCTTTTGACGACTTTATGGTAAATGCAATGAATATTTCTGTCTGCCCTTTTACAAGATAAAATTACGGCGCAAACGGTGCTCTCTTTTTTCTTTTCATTCTGCGAAGTGTCCGGAAGGCAATGACAATCAGTAGGATCAATAGCACAAATGCCAAAACGGGTACGACAATCGACAAAATGGCCGTAACGACCGCAGCCGCCGATTCGACAGTCGAAACCGCGGGATTCGCCGCACCTCCGCTTACAGCCGTTGATGCCAGATGCGTCCCGTTGCTGATGAGACTTGTAGCCGTTGCCGCACCGCCTCCTGCAATGATCGCCAGTGACCATTGAAGAATCGGGTTGATATCGGTAATCACGGATGCGGTTACGATGACTCCGGCAATGATGGCGGCTGGAATGCTGACAGCGTTGAGGACATTATCCACATACGGAAAGAAATAGGCGGCAATTTCAATCAGAGTCGCTATGCCGAAAACAATCAATGCCGGATAACTTGCAATCCATTCGAACCCCGTTCCCAACTGAAGATACCCGCTGAGTCCTGCAATGCTCATAACAAGAAGCGGCACAAAAACGCGGAACCCGCATGTCGCCGCCAAGCCGATGCCAATAATAATCTGTAAAACGAGTTCCATATTCCGCCACCCCCGCACTTCTATCAGAATAGATAAATTATACATGAAAATGACAGTCCCGATCCGATTCGCATCAGGTTAACCGGACGACGATTCGATGCAGGATATCCACGGCGTCTTCCAGATTGGCTGAGGCGTCCTTGATGTGGTGATAGACCTCTCTCTTCCGGAATGCATCCATAGGGTCATTTTCTTGAAAAACATCCGCCATCCCGTCGCGATACAGCTGTTCGACGGCATTGTGCGTTTCCCTGATTTTGGGAATATTGGACTGCGCTTTGAGCGGTTCGTTCTGCAAAAATGCAACGGCTTCCGCAAAGGCTTCCGTCCCGGTCTTCAGGTTCTCCACCATTTGGAGGATGATATTGTTGGTCTGCAGATTATAGGCTTTCATCGACAGCAAAGTCGACTTCGCATATTCAATCACCTTATCCATACCAATCGAAATCGTGTAAATATCGCCCCGGTCAAAAGGTGTCGAGAAGGCTTTTGTCAGCTTCTTTTCCAGATCCATCCGGATCGCGTCCGCGCTCTTGACGTCCTGCAGAAGGGTCTCGACATTTGTTTCGGAGTCGACGGTCAGCCAATTGCACAGCGTTTCGACACCCGACAAATTCATCCTCGCCTGATTGCTCAGCATTTCGTAGAAATTGTACTTTACGGGAAAGAGTCGATCGATGAATTTTTTCTTTGCCATACGTATCTCCTTACACCATTTTGAACAGAAAATGGAATACCGTAAAAATTACGGCTGCGACGGCGGCTGATGCCGGGATAGTAATAACCCAGGCCGTTACAATCTCTTTCACTATTTTCCAGTGAACAATCTTATATCGATCTGCCGCACCTACACCCATGACACTGCCCACAACAACATGTGTGGTGGAGACAGGCGCACCGACAGCCGTTGCAAAAAGTATCGATCCGAACGAAGCAAGCTGAGAATTCACACTGTGAACCGGGTGGATCTCATAAATCCCCATCCCGATGGTCTTCATAATCGTCCAGCCTCCCAGCATCGTCCCGATAAACATAACGAGACCTCCCGATACGCGAACCCACAGAGGTGCCGTATGAATGGCTGTGCCCCCGCTTGCGGCCAGTGCCAAAGTGAGAATGCCGATAATTTTCTGCGTATCATTGGCTCCATGGCTGTACGACAGGAATCCTGCGATCACCCACTGGAACCGGTTCAGTCCTTTGTTCAGTTCGAATTTTGCATTCCGGAAAAGAACTTTCGATATTTTCCCGAGCAGAAATGCCGCACCGAACCCGAGAAGCGGCGAAAAGACCAGAGCTGCCACAACCAGCGCGATACCGGTCAGCTGATGATTTCCGGAAACAAGCGCAGACCAGCCCCATCGCACATGACGATATCCGGAAGATACAATAACTGCGCCGATGATCCCTCCGGCCAGAGCATGCGTGGAACTGGACGGCATGCCCAGCTTCCAGGTCAGCAGATTCCAAAGAACCGCGCCCAGAATGGCCGCAAGAAGAATCGGAAGCAGAACGGCATTGGGCGGAAGATCTATCAGCTTGGAAATCGTATCCGCGACGGCGTTGCCGCCAAAAACGGCACCCGCCATGCCAAATGCGGACGCCAGCATGATTGCCTGCCGGGGCGAGGCCGCACCGCTGCAGATGAATGTCGCAACGACAGAGCTTGCATCATGCAGGCCGTTGGTCAGCGCAAAAAGAAGACAGATGGAAATGACACCGATGAGCCATACCGTTATACTGACAGCGATCATAATAGAGACTCCGCATACACAAAATATCTCCGGGTTTTCTGTTCACAATCAGTATACCAGAAGATGTGCGATAGTCCTCCTGCGCGTTCCTTCAGTTTCGTCGTATAATGGAATCATCCTACTCAATCATTTACACCGTGAAGGAATACGAATATGCAGACGTATCGCCGCTTGACACAGGCTTACCGGAATGCCCGGGTTGAAATCATTGATGAGAAATCCAATTACATATTCTTCAGTGACTGCCACCGGAGTGACGGCAGCCTGTCAGACGAATTTTCCAGAAATAAAAATATCTACCTCTATGCTCTTGAATACTATTTCAAGAACGGGTTCACATATGTCGAGGTCGGCGACGGCGACGAATTATGGGAACACCGCAAATTCAAGGACATTATGAATGCGAACCGGGAAGTCTTTGAAGTCATTCAATTATTCCATCTGCATAATCGTCTGATTATCCTCTACGGAAATCACAATATTTATCTGAAGAATCCCGCCTATGTAAAAGACAATTACTTCTCGTACTTCGATGAATATACCGAGGAGTACCATGACTTCCTCAGAGATATCGTGCCCTGCGAAGCCCTTGTCCTCAAGGTGAAGAAAACCGGCCAGGAAATTCTGACGGTACACGGACATCAGGGAGATTTGCCGAATGACCAGCTCTGGCGGGCGTCCATGTTCTCGCTGAAATATTTCTGGCGTTTCCTTCATGCATTCGGTTTTCAAAACCCGTCCAGCCCGGTAAAAAATGCGCACAAACGGCATAAGATTGAACGAGTCTTCTGTAAATGGATCAACGTGAACAAGAAGATGCTGATCTGCGGTCATACGCACCGGTCCAAATATCCCAAAAGCGACGAACTGCCCTATTTCAATACCGGCTGCTGCATTTTCCCGACCAACATAACCGGCATTGAAATCTCCGGCGGCAACGTGCAATTCGTCCAGTGGCGAAATATCGTGAATCAGGATGGTCTTCTTCAGATTGAACGTCTCGTTATGCGCGGACCGGATCCTTTAAAAAAATTCGACATCCGGTAACAATGTGGGGAAATCGGTGTCTTCATGCGCAGGTATTTGCTCCAATAACAGTAATCACTGATTTGATCATTCTTAGGAACCGGATCCGGAATCTTCACCGGAACGCCGGAACGGAATATTTTGTCGCCGTCCTGCTTCTTTTAGAGAATTTTTTCGTGTATTATTCTTGTATAATCATCATAGCGTTGAAAGGACACAGCACAATGAAAAAAATCTGCGTATTCGTTTGTACCATTCTTCTGCTTTCCATGTCGATTGCACTTACCGCATGTACCGATACAAAGAAGGACACCGCCCCTGAAACAACCCCGACAACCACCACAACAGCGACTTCCGCTTCCTACACAGATCAGGATCTCGCAGACATGATTCTTCAGGATTACGTCACAAAGGAGAAAGCTGCGGGTTATGACCTTCAAATGGGAGTTGATCTCTCCGACAGCGATACACCGGATACGTTTATTGTGCAGGTTTATGAGAGTCTCGCGGATAAAAACACCGTATACCAGACCTATGACGTAAACCGGGTGACGCTGCAGGCCGTTCCTGAATTCCCCTCGGCAGCGGACGGAACGCTGGACCTGAACATGCTTTTAAATGCAGGCTGAAAAGCCGGCCTCATTTTTGCGCGATTACACGCCTTTGACCTCTTTGTACCGGAAACATCCGGTGATGTGATCATTCACAATTCCGGTGGCCTGCAGGTGGGCATATACGATGGTCGTTCCCAAAAACTTAAATCCTCTGGCCTTCAAGTCCGCGCTGACGCGATCGGAAAGGTCCGATACGGCGGGGATCTCGGACATTGAGCTCCAGGCATTTACAACCGGCCGGTTCTTAACGAACTGCCAGATGTAGGTGTCAAAGCTTCCGAACTCTTCCTGAATTTGTCGAAAATGCTTCGCATTATTTATGGATGCGGTTATCTTGAGCCGGTTGCGGACGATCCCCGGATTTTGCAGAAGATCGTTGTATTTGCTGTCATCATAATTCGACACCTTGATGACATCAAAATCATCATATGCCTTGCGGTAATTCTCCCGTTTCCGGAGAATTGTCAGCCAGCTGAGCCCTGCCTGCGCGGATTCCAGCACCAGAAATTCAAAATGTTTTTTATCGTCGTGGACCGGAACGCCCCACTCTTCATCATGATATTTCATAGAGAGCTCATCCGAGCCGCACCATGCACATCTTTCCATCGCTAACGGCTCCTCCGATTCATTGTCATACTATGTCTTCATGCTTCCGCATGCTTCTTCATAAACTTCCGGATTTTCTTCTCGCACTTGCCGCATTTCGATCCGGCACCGGTCTTGTCCCTGATGTCTTTATAGGATGTTGCTCCCTTTTCCATGGCTTTCAGAATATCGCCCTTTGTGACATCTTTGCATTTACAGATTATTTTCTTCGGATCCATCGCGCGTCCTTCTTTCTTTGCATACCCGACTGCGTCTCTTTAACGCAAGTCGATTCATACAGACAGCAGACTTCAAGAGGACCGCCGGCATCGCCCGCAAACCTATAATGAGTATACCAGACCGCTGATTCACTCAACCATATTCCTTTGCGCAGACGGTAAAAGCCGTCCGCCGAAGCTGTATCCCAGGCCGAAAACGGCGATGGATTCGCCATTTTTCTTCGAGTATAAGATTTGACCGTCGACCAGTACAATGCAGGCGAGAGATATACTAAAATATAAGTTGTTTATAGATATGCATGGAGGTACTGTTATGTCGCCCTATGTAAGGATGGCCTGCAAAAGTTTCATCGGCATATTTTTGTGCTTTTTCATTTGCATGTTCCTGATCGGATGCACGGCAGATACCCGGAAGGATATGACAACGGGTACAATTCACCCGGAATCTTCAGCCGAGCCCGAGA
>JADGQQ010000064.1 GCA_017881645.1 Clostridia bacterium | reverse complement strand
TGCTGAACGGGAAATAATCGGCCTTCTTACCGTAAAATCAGAACGGAAGAGCTGCTCTTTTTGCGCCTTTCGGAGGACGCGAGTCCGCAGATAGCGAAAAAGCTTATTGCATTTTTTCCTTTTGCTGAACGGGAAATAATCGGCCTTCTTACCGTAAAATCAGAACGGAAGAGCTGCTCTTTTTGCGCCTTTCGGAGGACGCGAGTCCGCAGATAGCGAAAAAGCTTATAACATTTATTTCTTTTGCTTAACGGGAAATAATCGGCCTTCTTACCGTAAAATCAGAACGGAAGAGCTGCTCTTTTTGCGCCTTTCGGAGGACGTGAGTCCGCAGATAGCGAAAAAGCAGTTCTTCCGTTCCGTTATTGAATCTTTTCCTGTCCGCCCATCCATTTCCGGAGCACTTCAGGAATGAGGACGCTTCCGTCCTCCTGCTGGTACTGCTCGACGATCGCGGGCATAATGCGGCTGGTGGCCAGTCCCGATGCATTCAGAGTGTGCACGAATGCGAGGGTCTTCCCGTCGCTTCTGCGGAAACGCATGTTGCCTCTTCTCGCCTGATAATCTCCGGCGTTGGATGCGGAGCTGACTTCTTTGTAATCGTTCATTGACGGGATCCAGACTTCGATGTCATAGGTCTTCATCATGGATGCAGAGCAGTCTTCGGCCGCGAGCTTGGTAACTCTGTGGTGAAGCCCGAGACCTTTGACGAGGGCGGCGGCTTTGCCGACGAGTTCTTCGAGAGCTGCATCGGAATTTTCCGGAGTCGTATACTGGAACATTTCAATTTTGTTGAACTGGTGTCCGCGGATCATGCCGCGCTCTTCGGCCCGATAGGATCCGGCTTCTTTTCGGTAGCAGGGCGTGTAGGCAAAATACTTGAACGGGAGCTCGGCTTCCGACAGAATCTCGTCCCGGTGCAGATTTACCAGCGCTGTTTCGGCCGTCGGGAGCATGAAGTGCGTAAAGCCTTCTTCCGCCTCGGTATTACGGACCTGATAGACTTCGTCCTTAAATTTCGGGAATTGTCCTGCCGTATAACCGCATGTGTATGAAAGCATATGCGGCGGGAGAATCATCTCATAACCGTCCGCCAGATGCTGCTCCATAAAATAATTCAAAAGTGCCCACTCCAAACGGGAACCGTCTTTTCTGTAGACCCAGTAACCGGCTCCGGAAAGCTTGGCACCCCTCACGTAATCAATCATTCCGAGTTTTTCGACGATATCGACATGATGGCGGGTCGCAAAGGAAAAGGAGGGCTTCTCCCCGAAAATGGATACGATTGCATTGTTCTCTTTGCCGCCGGCGATGACGTCATCGGCAGGTACGTTGGGCAGAGCGGCGAGGAATTCCTGCTGCTCGTTATCGATCGCGGAAAGCTGATCATCCAGCACGCGGATCTCTTCGGACACAATCTTCATTTCTGAAAAAATGGAGGATACGTCCTTCCCTTCTTTCTTGAGCTGCGGGATCTGCGCGGACTGCTGATTTTTCTTCGCTTTCAAGCCTTCGACCTGAACAATCAGGTCTCTGCGCTGCTGGTCCTTTGCCAAAAATCCGGAAAAATCAACCTGACAGCCTTTCTTTGCAAGCTTGGCCTGCATGGCGTCCGGGTCCTTGCGAATGAGATTGATATCCAACATGATGGTTGCCCCCTTGTGATCGTTTACTTGTGAATCAATGGAGGTATTATACCCTATTTCTTTTTATGTTACAAAGAACTGCTGTTCATTTCAAGATCATTTTTATTCCTTAATGATCGTTTTTATCGAATCTGATTCAAAATGATTTTCATTTCAAAAAATCGATTCCACTTTGGTTCAAAATTGCATATAATGACTAAAGTTTATTATAGGGGGGCGGTTTCATTGCCTTTGCGTTTTGTCTTTTCAGGCGGTGTTCATCCAAAGGGAAACAAGAATACAGACGATTTCCCGACGACACGGCTCGACAGTTTTTCCTCGGTTGAGATTCTTTTACAGCAGCATGTCGGTCCGCCGTGCGTGTGCGCCGTAAAGAAGGGCGACCACGTCCATGTCGGTCAGTTGATCGGTCGTGCGGATCACCCGATGGCCGTTCCGATTCATGCCAGCGTGTCGGGTGAAGTTACGGATGTCCGTTTTGTCATTTCCGCCACAGGAGACCCGGTGGAAGCCGTGACGATCACCTCGGACGGGCTGTACACGGTCGACCCGTCCTGTGTTCCGCCGGTCATCAACTCCCGCGAAGATTTCCTGCATATGATTCGCACCTCCGGTCTTGTCGGACTCGGCGGAGCGAGTTTCCCCGTACATATCAAGCTCAATCCGCCCAAAGGCAAGGAACCCGATGTTTTATTGATTAATGCAGCGGAATGCGAACCTTATATCACATCCGATTTCCGGCAGATCTGCGAGCGGCCGGATGAAATTATAGACGGAATTTTGGCCGTTCTTCAATGGCTTTCTATTCCAAACGCGATCATTGGTATCGAAGACAACAAGCCGCTGGGGCAGGAAGTTCTGCATCACGAAATTTCCAAACGCGAAGCCGCTTCAAATACGCATCTTCCGATTTCTCTCAAATCGCTAAAAACACTATACCCGCAGGGCGCTGAAAAGATGTTGATCTATTCGCTGACCGGGCGGAAAGTTCCTCCGGGCAAACTGCCGTATGATGTCAGAGTACTGGTCATGAACGTCGGTACGCTGCGCTTCATCGGCGAATATCTAAAGAACGGCATTCCTCTGGTCCGCAAAAGCCTTACACTCGACGGCAGTGCACTGAACACTCCCGGAAACGTCAACGTTCCGATCGGCGCCCGTATTCCGGACGTAATCGCAGCAGCGGGCGGCACGAAGGAAGAGCCTTCCAAAATCATCATGGGAGGCGCCATGATGGGCGTTTCCCTCGACCGTATCGAATGCGGCATCATCAAGGCAAATAACGCCATTCTGGTTTTCGGCAGCAAAGAATCCCGTATCCCTCCCGAGTCCCCATGTATTCACTGCGGGCGCTGTGTAACGGCGTGCCCGATGCATCTTATGCCGACGGGAATCGATCAGTCGGCCCGACGTCTGGATACGGAAGGACTGGCTGCATTCCATGTGTTGGACTGCATCGAATGCGGATGCTGTACTTACAGCTGTCCTGCCAAACGTTATCTGACACAGAGCATCCGCAACGGCAAAACCCTCCTTCGTATCGAGCGGGCCCGTGCTGCGGAAGCCGAAAAAATCCGTGCCTCCGAATCCAATCAAGCTGCAGGAAAGGAGGATCGCGCCGTCTGATACCGGTTCTCCGCCCTAACCGGCAGAAAGCAGGTCCGTGCGAACACTCTCATGAAATTACAGGTATCGAGTTCTCCTCACATCCGGGACAGCGTAACGACTTCCTCCATCATGCGGGATGTCATTATTGCAACTGTTCCCGCGATTATCGCTTCCGGCATCATCTTTGGCCTTCGATCCGTACTGGTCATTCTGGTATCCGTTCTATCGTGCATGTTTTTTGAATACATTTCCCGCCGCATCATGAAAAGAGACAATACACTTTCTGATCTGACCGCGGTTGTGACGGGTGTCCTTCTCGCCTTCAATCTGCCGCCGACGCTGCCCTACTATATGGTTGTCATCGGTGCTTTTTTTGCCATCGTAGTTGTGAAGCAGATGTTCGGCGGTCTGGGAAACAATTTTGTCAATCCTGCACTGACATCCCGTATCATTCTTGCGATCGCGTTCCCGAATGATATGACGACCTGGAAGCTGGCCGAAGGTCCTTTCAACTTTGTAAAATCACTGCAGGGTGTTGATCTGGTTTCCTCCGCAACGCCTTTGGCAATTTTAAAACATCAGGGCCTGCAGGGTGCGGAAAGCATTCCCTCTCTGCTCACTATGTTTCTGGGCGATAAAGCGGGATGCATCGGAGAGGTTTCCATTCTGGCTCTTTCCATCGGCGTCATCTATATGCTCTGCCGGAAAATCATCACGCTCTGGATTCCTCTGACGTATATCGGCACGGTCATGCTGATGACGCTGTTTATCGGGCACCACAGCATCTTTGATCTGTTTACCGGCGGCACCCCCACTGCAGACACATGGCGGCAGGTTCTCAGTGAACCCGTATACATGATGATGGCAGGCGGACTTTTTGTCGGAGCCTTTTACATGGCGACGGATTATGTCACCTCACCGATCACAACGAAGGGCCGTATTTTCTTCGGTATCGGCTGCGGTGTGATTACTGTATTAATCCGCTATTTCGGAAATATTCCCGAAGGTGTTTCCTTCGCCATCGTTCTTATGAATATTTTGACACCGCACCTTGATAAGGCTACTCTGCCGAAAACATTCGGGGAGGTGAAACAGCATGAAAAATCTTAAGATGTTTATGCCGGCTGTCCGTCTCACCGTCATTTGTCTGGTCGTAACGCTTCTTTTAGCCGGAACCAATGAACTGACCCGTGATAAAATCGCAAAACAGGTGGTGGCCGCCGGAAAGATCCAGCAACAGCTGATTTTCCCGGATGGTGAAACCTTCCCAAAAATCAAGTTGGATCCGTCTGTGGTTCAATCAATGAAGGACAAAGGGATTATCGTCACGGAAGTGAGCGAAGCCACAGCCGGGGGGCAGGTCCTCGGCTATGTGTTCGTGTCTGCGAGCTTCGGTTATGCCGGCAACGTTGTGGCAACGACAGGAATCAATACGGACGGACAGGTCGTCATGGTCAAGGCTACCGCCGCAAACGATACGCCAAATCTCGGCAAACGTATCGAAGAGAGTTCTTTTTTAGCGCAGTTTTCCGGTCTTGGAACCGATAAGCTTACAAGTGTAGGAGCAGGTTCCGGCACCGTCCAAATAGACGGCATTTCCGGAGCGACGATTTCCTCAAGAGCGGCCTCGAATGCCGTAAATCAGGCCATCGGCGCCTATGCTTATCTGCTCGAAAAAGGGGTGATATCATGAATGATAATGCTGTCGATAAAACATATGTCGCTCCCGATGAGCGCCGTGTCGAACAAAAGAAGAAGGACTCGCTGCTTCACATTCTTATGGCGGGTATCCTGTTCGAGAATCCGGCATTTCTGCTGGTACTCGGAACCTGTCCACTTCTTGCCATCACAATTTCAGCCAAAGACGCTCTCTTCATGGGATTCGCCGTTATCTTCGTGCAGGTCGGATCCGAGCTCTTCATTTCCATTTTGAGAAAAGCGATACCGGACAAGGTTCGCATCCCCGCCTTTATCACGGTGATCGCGGGCTTTGTAACGATCGTCCAAATGCTCGTTTCCGCATACTTCCCGGCACTCAATGATACGCTGGGCATTTATATCCCGCTGATCGTCGTCAATTGTATCGTACTGGCCCGCGCCGAAGCATTTGCCAGCAAAAAGCCCGTTCTGGCATCGGTTGTGGACGGATTGGGCATGGGTACCGGTTTTACCGTCGCCCTGGTACTGATGGGCTCCATACGTGAAATCCTTGGAAACGGTACTTTCTTCGGTATGCATCTCCCGCTGTTCGGAACCGTCATCGAACCGATGATGTTCTTTATTCTTCCTCCCGGCGGCTTCTTCGTTTATGGTCTCTGCATCTGCTTCACGCAGATGGTCGTTCGCTGGTTTCAGAAGAAGAGCGGAAAGCCCATATCCAATGCGCCTGTCGTCGGCCACTGTGACACATGTGGAACCTGCGCAGGCTGTGACGTAAGTGAGGGTAACAAAGTATGAAAGAATTATTTATTATTCTCTTCTCTGCGATTCTGGTCGACAACTTCGTGCTTTCGAAGTTTCTGGGCATCTGCTCGTTTCTCGGTGTTTCGAAAAACCTGAAGACAGCCATGGGTATGAGCGGAGCTGTTATTCTGGTCATGCTCGCATCAACGGCACTGACCTGGCCGATTCAGATTTTCCTTTTGAACCCTATGCATCTGGCATTCCTGCAGACACTGGTCTTTATTCTGGTTATCGCAGCCCTCGTGCAGATGATTGAAATGGTCATGAAGAAAACCATGCCGCCGCTCTACAATGCTCTCGGAATTTATCTTCCCCTGATCACAACCAACTGTGCGGTTCTGGGTGTCGCCATCCTCAACATCACGAAATCCTATTCCTTTTTGGATGCAATGATAAACGCACTCGGCGGAGGTCTCGGATATATGCTCTCGCTCTTCCTCTTCTCCGGCGTCCGGAGCAAGGTTGACAAAGCCGATGTGCCTGCTGCCCTCAAGGGACTTCCGATTACGTTGATTGCGGCATCCCTCGTGGCTGTTTCCTTCTTTGGATTTAAAGGACTCGTCGAGAATCTCTTCAGTTAAATAGATCATCGATCTCACCGCAGCCCTGGAATAAACATTCGGCGGCTGAAGTACAACATAAGAGGAGTGCACGTCCATGCTGATTCAAATGGCTCTACAAATACCTCAGTCCGTACAGAACATACTGATCCCCGGTACGGTCGTTCTTGCAATTGCGGCGCTCTTAGGGATCCTGATTGTCATTGTCTCTCATTTTTTTCAGCTGCCCGTTAACGAGAAGAAAGATGCGATTCTTTCCGCTCTGCCCGGAGCGAACTGCGGCGGATGCGGATTTGCCGGATGCGACGGGTATGCACAGTTTCTCGCTGACGGAGCGACCAATACGAGTTTATGCTCCGTCGGAGGCGCGGCCTGTTCGATCGAACTGGCGTCCATCCTCGGCGTCGAGGCGATTTTTACGGAACCGAAAGCAGCACGCCTTCTCTGTCAGGGCACAACGGCCTGCACGCAGCGCCGCTATGAATATCTCGGTACACTGACCTGCAACGCGGCACACGGCCTTCTGGGCGGCCCCGGAGCCTGTACCTACGGGTGTCTTGGCTACGGCGACTGCATGACTGTCTGCGCTTTTGGTGCTATATCCAAAAAAGACGGGATCATTCAGGTGGATCCCAATGAATGTACAGCCTGCGGCCAATGTGTCATCATGTGCCCGAAAGATCTCCTGCAGCTTCTTCCGAAATCAGCTGATGTTGCCGTTCTGTGCAAGAATGGCTGGCCCGGCGCACAGACGAAGAAGAACTGTTCCGTCGGCTGTATCGGATGCCAGAAATGCGCAAAAGTATGTCCGGTCGGTGCTATTTCCATGACCGGTCCGCTCGCAGTTGTGGATCAGAATCTCTGCATACACTGCGGAGCCTGCGTTCCGGTTTGTCCGACACAGTCCATTGTCCTTCTCGAAAAGAATATCTGATTTTTGATCTTGCGCGAATAAGTGAAATATGGTATGATTTCACCTGCGCGTTATTTGAACACACAGGAGGTGTTTTCCATGGCTAAGTGCGAAGTCTGTCAGAAGGATACTTTTTTTGGCAGAAAGATCAGCATTACCCGTTCACAGGTTTCACGTCGTGCACTGACGACACAGCAGCCCAACGTACGTAACGTTAAAGTTGTTGTCGACGGCACACCGAAGACTATGCATGTCTGCACCCGGTGCCTTCGTTCCGGAGAAGTGAAGAGAGCCTGATTTTTTGATGTTAAGAATTCGCCTGCCTCTGTCTTTTTATAGACGGATGCAGGCTTTTTCTGTTTCTTTCATTTTGCGTACAGCTTTCTACGCAAGATCCATTATGTGAATATTCTTCTCACCGCGATGATCCGGCTTTCAAGCGATGCGTTATCGGCAAGTGTGAAAAGCCGGAGTGTCGTACGGCTCTTGGACGTCATAATCAGCATTCCCGTATCCGTGCATATGCCCATTTCGTAAGGAGCCGCTGATGTCGGTTCGTTCGGATCACTGAAGAATACCAGGTCTCCCGGAGAAATACTCTCTACATTCAGAATGCCGGTAACTGCATCATAGGAAAGGTCGACGCGATCTCCCGCGGCCATCTGTTCTTCCATGGTTCTTGGCAGTTTTACGCCGTTAACAGATGCGGATACATAGGCCAGTCCATCAACAGACAGACCGTTTTTTGTAAGTCCATGATCCAGATGTGTCATATCCACAAAGCTCTGGACTGAACTGACGAAGTACCGGACGCCTACTTTTTCGACAGGATCCCGGACGCCAAGCTCAATAACTCCGCTGCTGCCGACCCAGCCATATCCGCCGCCTGGCAGAGATACCTCATACACACCAGCGCTCTTCACATCCGCATAGAGAACGGTATTCATCATGACTTCTATGAGAAGCGTACCATTGCTGGCGTCTGATTTCACATTTTTGGAGATGTCGGAAACGATCAGTTTCAGTTTATGCAGGTTCGGCTCTACGGAGTCAAGGTTATCCGTCACGTCCGTGCTCTTCATATAGCCTTCAATGCCGTCCTGCGTGCGGATATGAATAAATCCTTCCGCGCTGATCGCGTCGATCAGATAAACGGGTTCATTATAGAGAACCTGTGTGATTCTCGGAGATTTGATATCATCCAGCGACCAGATATTCGCAGCGGCTACACACACGACACGCGTTGTATCCGGGAAGATTCGATCCGGGGCAAGTACTTGCTGGGGTGCGTTTTTTGCCGAGGAAGCGTATTGCATCGCTAAGCCAGGAAGAAACCAGAACAGAAGAACCGCCAGCACAAAAAAAACAATCGCCGGGACAAGAAAACGCGGAAGTCTCCGGCGCCCCTGCTGATCGACATATGCGTCCTTCTCCGTAAGATCCCACACTTCCTGCACGTTCTGCGTCTCGCCGAAATGGCTGTGCACACGTTCAGTCGGCTTCTTCGGCGCGGCAGAGAACACCGGCATGCGGAATCCGGCAAACGGATTACTCTTCCATGGTTTCTTCATCCGAGCCCTCCCTTTCCAGATTGCCTTCGAATTGCATTACGCAGACCGCCGTCGCCTGATCACCGTCATGTGACATGCTGATTTCCGCCTGCAGACCGCCGATCCGGAGAAAATATTCTTTTGCTCTTCCATGAAGAATCAGAAATGGCTGACCTCCCTTGCCGGAAACGATTTCCATGTCGTTCAGCCGGACGCCCTCTCTGCCGATTCCAGTGCCAAGTGCCTTTGAAACGGCCTCCTTGGCCGCAAATCGCGCAGCAAGCGACGGGATGCATCCGTTTCCTTTGGATTCGCAGTCGTGCCGTTCACCGGCCGTATACACACGGTCCAGGAAACGCTCGCCGGCTCGATTGTATATATCCCGAATTCTGGAAATACGAATGGTGTCAACTCCACATGCTATTCTCAAAATGTAAGATCTCCTTATTGTTCAGCGATTCCGGTAGCGGGGACTTGTGCGGATATCATCCCCTTCGAACTGAAAGGAAGTGTAATCGCCGAGCAATCTCGAAGAGAGCCGGTTGTCATACACTTTCTGCAGGTCGGACAGTGATAGATTGGTTGTAATGAGTGTGGCCAGTCCCAGCTGCTGACGTGTACCGAGAATCTGCAGCAGATCCGCAACGGTGTTCGGGCTTCTCGCCTCGATTCCGAGTTCATCGATGATAAGGAGACCGCCGTTCAGAATCAGATTGCGTTTTGCTTTCAGCGCGGTCAGGCGCTCCTCATCCGGAGAGAAGGACAGCATCTGCGTCCGGTAGGCGTTCATCGTCTCGAGAAGATCGGAAATTCTGATGAAAAGAACCGACACCGATTTCTGTACAACTTCGCGCGCTATGCAGACAGCCATGAACGTCTTGCCCGTACCCGGATTGCCCCAGAAAAGAATGTTGCGTGTCTGCCCGGGAAACCCGGCCACATACGCTTCACTGACAGCACGGATCGACCGGATTTTGTCAGGCTTTGAGAAAAATTCTTCTCTGTATGTTGAAAACGAAATTCCGGAGTAGAGTTCGAGTCCGGATGCCGACAGAATCGCCGGAACCAGAAGTTCCTGAAAGCAGCTGCAAGGCTTGCCGTCTGCAAGTCCCGTGTCCCGGCAAACGGAGCAGTATGGAATCAATTTATCATAATCAGCAGGAATTCCCTGTTCTTCCACAAACTTCCCCCTGCCCCGCTCCAATGCATACAGAGGCGCCCGATTCACCGTCTGGCCCCGTTCGGATGCCAGCTGTACCAGAATATCGGCTTTGCATATGCCGATCTTTTCGTCAAAACTCCGCAGAACAGGATAAAGCCTGTGAAGTTCCGCGATACGTGCGTCTCTGGCCAGTTCGCTCCGCCCCCGGCGATCCGAAAGAATATTATGGGCGATAATCTGCTTTGCATCCATGTGTATTCTCCTTTAGGCCGGATTGATCTTATCCTGCTGAAGCTTGCGAAGGTATTCCTCCGGGTCGACCTGTAAATCCTTGATAAAGGCTTCGTCATATTGTACGCCCTGGAAATTCTGTTTGCCGGAACCGTCCGGACCCTGGCGCTGTGTCTTGTCTCTCTGGTAGGAGAGCTTGTTCTTCAGAGCCATGTCTTCTTCATACTTCTGTGCATCGGCAAGCGTCGTAATTCCCGTAGCAAACCAGGCCTTCAGATGCGCATCCGCCTTGTTCATGGTCGGCTGCTGGTACTCACACATTTTTCGTATGGCAAAATCAATAATCTCGTATGGATACTTAAGCTTCTCTATCCACACACGGACATATTCTTCGTCGAAGTCTGTCATCTTACGGTGCAGGCGACGGCCGATTTTCCGCATGGTCTGCGTAATTTCATCTTCGCTGCCCATGTAAGTACTTAACTGTTCCAGCGTATAAATCCCTTTACTCTGCCAGATGACGGCAAGTTCCTTCATCTGCGTGACCGTACCGAGCTGTTTCCGGTCGCAGCACACCTGAAAAAGCTTGTAAACGACCTGCGGCTCCAGCTTGAAATCATCCAGAAGAATATCCATCTCCCGATACCATTTATAGGCCATGGAACCATGGAAAAAGGTCTTCTCTATGGACTTGGCCAAATTGTCGCGCCGTTCATTTTCCGGTGAAATCGCCGCCGCTTCGGGAAGCACTGCATTTTCGGAATGAAGACGGATATATCCTTCAATTTCGATGGCCTTCAAATCCGTAATGATCAGACTGCCCTTATCGCTCCATTCAATCACGCCCGCAAGCGTCAATTCTGCAAGGGACCCCTTAACTTCATCCACCTGAACCGAAAATCGTGCCGCGAGATCCTTCTCGGAAACACTCTTCTGATTCTTGAATGCCATCAGCAGGTAGAGATAACTCTGAATAGCGCAAGCCGACAGGCCTACCATATATTCCGAAATAAAAAGATCCGGAATCATCGTGTCAGAAAGAAGAAGGTTCTTTTTTTCTTCCAGGCGCATGTGCAGCAAATCCCCCTATTTGTATTCAAAACCGGACTTTCATTATAGCACCGGGAACGCCCGTTTTCTATCACGAAAGCAAATCCGTACAGGATGAAAGATATCATCAAACAAATGAAAACCCCGGACAGGCTGTTGGCCGCATCCGGGGCTCTGTGCTTTTTACAGGTTTCAAAAAGACGTATCGTTATTTATCCGACAGGTCTGCAGCCATACGTTTGTAGGATGCATATCTCTCCTGGGAATCCTGATGGTTCTTCTCAAAAAGAGCATCAACGACATCCACAGAATATTTCTTATACAGCGAATTGTAACGCACTTCGCTCTTCAGGAAAGCCTTGAAATCTCCGCTCGGCTCTTTGGAATCGAGGACGAACGGGTTCTTGCCTTCCTTCTTCAGGTCCGGATTGAAGCGGTACAAATGCCAGTATCCGCAGGTTACTGCATCCTTCTCGTGAGGCTGGGTTGAACCCATGCCATCTTTGATGCCGTGATTGATACATGGCGCGTAACAAATGACGATCGAAGGACCGTGATAAGCTTCGGCTTCTGCAAATGCCTTGATGGTCTGTGCCTGCGAGGCGCCCATGGCTACCTGCGCTACATAGACATATCCATAGCTCATGGCCATCATGCCGAGATCTTTCTTCTTGATCGCTTTTCCGCCGGCTGCAAACTGTGCGATTGCGCCTGTCGGTGTGGATTTCGAAGCCTGCCCGCCGGTATTGGAATATACTTCCGTATCCAGAACGAGGACATTCACATCTTCGCCGGAAGCAAGAACGTGATCGAGTCCGCCGTATCCGATATCATATGCCCATCCGTCTCCGCCGATAATCCAAGTGGAGCGCTTCTCAAAGTAGTCCTTATTGCCAAGAACCGTAGAGATCAGAGTCTTCACTTCCGGATTGCTGCCCTTGTAAGACTGCAATGCCGCTGCAAGGCCGGAGGAATATTCGCGTGTCTTCTCTCCAACGTTCTTGTTCTCGATCCATGTCTCGATCGCAGTTTTTACAGCCGCATCGTCGACGATCGGAGCAAGTTCATTCAGTTGGATTTCCACGCGGTTTCTGAGCTGTTTGGCACCGAGGTGCATGCCCAGACCGTGCTCGGCATTGTCCTCGAACAGGGAGTTGCCCCATGCGGGTCCGAAGCCGTCGGCATTGAATGTGTAGGGCATGCAGGGAGCCGATCCGCCCCAGATGGATGAACATCCGGTTGCGTTGGAAATCTGCATCCGATCTCCGAAGAG
>JADGQQ010000063.1 GCA_017881645.1 Clostridia bacterium | reverse complement strand
GTCTGGATGAGTGGGTCAGCGAGGGCGACTTGATTCTGGTTCTGGGTCCGGAAGATATTCGCGAACTTGCGGATGAACTGATACGGATTGAAAACGCGAAATAATCCTTACATGTCTACTATGTTTTCCAAACAGCAGAAATCGGCTGAACTCCAGAGGAGGTTGGACCCATGAAGATCATTCGGACAAGTCTTGAGAATGAGTTTGAGTCAGATGTATTGACCGGCATATTCAAAGAAGAAGGGATTCCGTTCACCGTCGTCCCCCATCACAGCGAAGCATATGACGGGTTGTTTCAATTGACGATGGGTTGGGGGCATATTGAAATCCCGGAAGAGTATCAGAAAAAGGCGGAGCAGCTTATCCAGGATTATAAAAAATCTCTGCCGGAGGATACAGAGTCCTGAAAATCTCCTGTCACGGTTACGACCCGATATATTTCTAACGCAAAAAACTCCCGCAGGAAATCCGGCGGGAGTTTCTTTTTTTACGGAAAGGTCGTCTTCCGGATCTCTGGATAAGATTACTCCAGATCCAGCGGAACATCTTCACCGAAGGAAGCATAGATGCTTTCAAATTCTTCGCCTTCGATTTTCTCTTTCTCGAGAAGCCGTCCGGCGACTGCATTGAGGACATCGATCTTCCTGTTCAGGATATCAATAACATCCTTGTATGCATCTTCGATAATTGTCTGTACTTCTTCATCAATGATGGCAGCGACATGCTCGCTGTAGTTCTGCACGTGCCCGTAATCCTTGCCGAGGAAAATTTCTTCGTCACCGGCAAAGACCATGTTGCCAAGCCTCTTGCTCATACCGTATTTCGTGATCATATCACGGGCAATGCCGGAACAGCTCTGCAGATCCGACGATGCGCCGGTACTGATCTCGCCCAGGACAATCTCTTCTGCAGCACGTCCGCCCAGAGAAATCATGATGTTATGAATAAGCTGCAGGCGAGTCGTGTAGTACACATCCTCATTCGGTTTATGTGCCGTATATCCACCTGCGCCGCCGGCCGGAATGATGGAGACACGCTCAACCTTATCCGTTTCCGAAATATTGCGAAGGACAACTGCATGGCCGGCTTCGTGAAACGCCGTAAGCTTCTTCTCTTTTTCCGTGATGACACGGCTCTTCTTCTCCGGTCCGATCATAACCTTGAAAACGGCCTCGGAAATATCATGGTATGTGATCTCCGTTGCATTATGACGGGCGGCATAAAGGGCTGCTTCGTTCAGAAGATTGGCCAGATCTGCACCGGTGAAACCGGGTGTGATCTTGGCAATCTCATGCAGATCGACGTCTGCATTAAGAGGCTTGTTCTTGGCATGCACTTTGAGAATCGCTTCTCTTCCCTTGATGTCCGGACGCATAACGACAACACGGCGGTCGAAGCGGCCCGGGCGAAGCAGTGCAGGATCCAAAATATCCATACGGTTGGTCGCAGCAATGACGATAACGCCTTCGTTCGGTCCAAATCCATCCATCTCCACAAGGAGCTGGTTGAGAGTCTGTTCACGCTCATCATGTCCGCCGCCCATTCCGGCACCGCGGTGACGGCCGACAGCATCAATTTCATCGATAAAAATAATACAGGGCGCGTTCTTCTTTGCATTGTCGAACAGATCGCGGACACGGCTTGCACCGACGCCGACGAACATTTCCACAAAGTCCGAACCGGAGATCGAGAAGAACGGGACGCCCGCTTCACCGGCCACGGCTTTTGCAAGAAGAGTCTTACCGGTTCCGGGTGCTCCGAAGAGCAGAATTCCGCGCGGAATCTTAGCTCCGAGGTCTGAATACTTCTTCGGATTCTTCAGGAAGTCGACGACTTCGGTCAATTCTTCCTTCTCCTCATCCGCTCCGGCAACATCCGCAAACGTCACTTGATTCTTCGTCGGATCATGCAGCTTCGCCTTGCTTCGACCGAAGCTCATGGCACTCTTGCCGTCTCCCTGTGCTCTGGCAAAGGAAAACCACAGGAAAAATCCCATAGCAGCTACCATAATTACGATCGTGGCAATGCTCAGAATGCTGCTGATGTCAGCAGGTTCTTTATAATCAAAGTTCTGAATTTTGCCGTCTTTTTGCGCCTGAATCAGAATGCCCAAAACGCGGTCAATAGAAAGTGCGGGAATGTCCTTGCTGACTTTCACGGATTTCCCGACAGCATTTGTGTATTTGTATTCGAGTTTATACCCGTACAGAGTTACGTTCACCGGCGTGTGTGTTCCCGTCTCGACAAAATTAATCACATCCGACAGTTTATCCGGCTTGGCACCGGTACCGTTCGCAAAAAAGTAAGTTGCGACTACGATAACCAGCAGAATAATCACATAAAACGGGGCTCCGCCAAATTTCTTAGGGGTTGCCTGACTCATTCATTACCTCCCTCAATTGCCAGAATGCAAACATCCGGCAAGTTACGATATTTTCCGTCAAAATCAAGTCCATAACCAATAATAAATTCATCCGGAATCTTCATTCCGATGTAATCTGCTACTATATTCGTTTTCCTGCGGCCCGGCTTGTCAAATGCGGCGCATACGCGGAGACTGGCAGGGTTCCTTGTCAGCAGCAGCTCTTTGAGATGCTGCAGCGTCAATCCGGAATCAACGATATCCTCAACGATAATAACATGTTTGTCCTCGATATCAACATCCATGTCCTTAATAATCTTCACGATCCCGGAGCTCTTTGTTCCTCCGTAATAGCTGGAAACGGACATGAAATCCAACACAACCGGCACTTGAATTTTCCGGACCAGATCTGCTAGAAAAATGAAAGAACCTTTCAGGACGCCGACCATGACGATTTCCTTGCCCTTATAGTCCTCTGAGATTCTTTCAGCAAGCTGTGTGACGACTTTGTCGATTTCGTCTCTTGGAATAAATACATTTTTAATGTAATGAGCCATTATTGCTCCTCCTGATCATTTATGTCATAAATGGTAATCCTGCAAAGCTTCTGATCTGCTGATCCGTAGCCTTCGCCAGCATTCTGCACCTGAGATTCGTCAAACCTTCGCCTTGAAATCTCATCCGCAAAACCTTCCGCATGTCCGATTCCCGGTATCCACAACACCTGTGAATCTTTCGCGGCCAGAAGAATCCTGTCTCGCGTAAACGCGGGAATCTTCCTGTCCGTCAGGAATCTGCGTAATGGTTTCCCTCCGGCAGAGCCCGCAGCGGAAAACCAGTCGTCTTTCCTTCGCGTCCGGATAACCGCACCCTGAAGTTTATCGCAGGTACAGTACCATGTCCGACTATTATAAACTACCTGCATCGGATTCTCAACGAAGATTGTCTCCACTTGGAAAGAAGTTTTTGAATTTTTATCCATGACAGACCGTCGTCCGGGGCAGGCCGGCAACGCAGTTTCCGGCATATCCACGGATCCGCTTAGTAGGAGCGGACCGGTTTTTGTCATCCATGTCCCAGGCCTTCCTCTATGCAGATCTGTAAGGTCTTCAAAAAAAAGTACGTCTCCGGATACATAGGCCAGTCTGCCGTGCGGAAGGGCAATCCGTCTTCCCCCGGGTCCGGCTTCTGTCAATGACAGAATGGATACCACATGCGCGTAGGAGAGATCTGTGCCGGAAGAGAATTTTTCGGCGTATAGGAACCGGATAATTCTTGATGAGATCGCGCGATGTTCTCTTCGCAGGACCTCGCATGGAATTCCCCTGGCATCGCTGCCGCCGGCCACTGCGTTGCAGCGGACGATTTCCTGTACCCGGGATTCAAAATAGTCCCTGTCGTCCGATACGATCTCGGCTGTCTGCAGCAAAGGCAGCACCGGATCTTTTCGTGACACGTCAGCGATAAGCGGCAGAATCTGATTTCTCCAGCGATTCCTCGTAAAATGATTCACCTGATTGGACGCGTCTTCCGAATATTCGAGAAAATGAATCCGCAGATATTCGGTAATATCGCTCTTGGATGCAAAAAGCAGAGGACGGATAACGCCCCGGTACTTCGGACGCATGCCGCAAAGCCCGTCCGGTCCTGTTCCGCGAAAAAGATTCATCAAAATCGTCTCCGCCTGATCCTCGCGGTGATGCGCGACCGCAATATACGCAGTCTGCCCGTCCGCAGTGCATGCATCTGCCGTTTCTTTGAAAAACGAATACCGGACCCAACGGCCGGCCTCTTCGAGACTGATTTTTTTCTCGCCGGAGACGGCAGCTACATCGGCTTTCTTAACCGCTAGACGGATATGGAGAGATTCACATAAGCTGCGCACGTGTTCTTCGTCACGGTCCGCCGCATCGCCGCGCAGCCCGTGGTTCACGTGAGCTGCGACAAGCACCGGAAACGCGGCACCGTCTTCGGCACCGTCCTCAGAACCGGCTTCTTCGGATAAAGTATGCAGAACATGTAGAAGACACACGGAATCGGCGCCTCCGGATACACCCACAACGATGGTCTGACAATGGAATAAACCGTGTGTCCGGCAAAAAGCCCGACATTCAGCCGTAAGAGACATGCCTATACCTCATCCTCTGAAGGAAGATCATAATCATACATATCCGGTGGAATATCATCCTCCGATACATTGTAAACCGGTGCGGCCTGCGGCGGTTCCGCATGTGTCGGAACCTCAGGACCGGGATCACCGCCCTGTTCAGTCTTTTTGTGCGTATGCGGATGTGAAACATGTGTTTCATGCGGCATATTCGGCAGATCCTCTTCAAAGAAGAGCGTCTTTCTGGACCACCATTTGAGCATAACCGTCTTCGTCGCACCTTGACGGTTCTTAGCGAGAATGATTTCCGCATCTTCGATTTCCGGCTTCTCCTCGCCTTTTTCGTAATAGGCATCGCGATAAATGAACAGAACCATATCCGCATCCTGTTCAATAGCACCCGAATCACGCAGATCGGCCAGCAGCGGCCGGCGGTCTTCACGATATTCCGCACCGCGTGAGAGCTGCGACAGGGCAATAACCGGAACTTCCAGTTCCTTGGCCATAATTTTAAGTGATCTGGAGATCTCGGAAATCTCCTGCTGACGGTTGCCTGTACTACGATTGCCGGCCGGACTCATCAGCTGCAGATAGTCGACAATAATAAGTCCGAGGCGGCCTTCGTTCTTAAGCTGACGGCATTTCGCCATCATTTCGATGGTATTGATTCCTGAGCGGTCGTCAATATAAAAAGGCGCCGGCGACAGCATCCGCATCGCCTGACCGATCTGATCCCATTCCTCTTCCTTGATGTCCGCATTCTGGAGTGCATATGTGCTTACAGAAGATTTGGATGCAAGAATACGGTTGCCGATTTCTGCCTTTGACATTTCAAGGCTGAAAAACGCAACCTGCGTGTTGTAATTAATAGATGCATTGGTCGCAATATTAATGACGAGTGCGGATTTACCCATGGAAGGTCGGGCAGCAACGATAATCAGTGAGCCGGGACGGAAGCCGCCGGTTGCTCTGTCCAGAAGCGGAAATCCTGTGTGAACGGCGTTTCTCTCTTTCTTGCCTTTCTTAATATCGGCAATTTCCTGAAGACTCCGCTTAAGAATATCGTACAGGCTCTCAAATCCGCTGCCTGCAGGATTCTCGCGCATATCAGACAATCTCTTTATGGCAATATCCACCAGATTATTGGCTTCCTGTTCGCCTTCATAAGACAGCTTCGTCACTTCATCGAGAGATCCGATCAGTTTTCGAAGCATGGATTTCTGACGGACAATGGCCGCATACTCCGATGCGTTGGAACGAATGATGGAAAGATCGGAAAGCTGGCTGATATACGTCGTGCCGCCTACCTGATCGAGTTCACCGCGTTTCGCAAGAAGATCAGACACAGTAATAATGTCGACGGCCGAACGCGTAGAAACCAGTTCAAGAATTGCCGAAAAAATCAGCCGGTGATCCGGTTTATAGAAATCTTCCGGCACCAGAATGGCAGAGACAACGGTTAACGCACTTTCACTATCGAGACAGGAACACAGGACCGCCTGTTCAGCCTGCACATTCTGGGGCGGCAGTCTTCCTGCCGGGGCGTTCGATGATGCTTTAGCCATGTTTGCCTCCGATACGGTTCGTTCGAGCGTTGGGATATTGCATTAGGTTAATGCTATAACATCAACGGTAATATTGACCGATACTTCCGGGTGAAGCTTCAGTCCGACTTCACACGATCCGATCATTTTGATGGGGTTCTTGATCGAAATCTGCTTCTTATCTATTTTATATCCCTTTTTTTCAAGAGCCGCCGCTACATCCATAGCAGTCACGGCGCCATAGAGTCTGCCGCCTTCGCCGGATTTCATTTCCAGCGTAATGTTCTGTCCGGCCAGCGTACGGCCGGCCTCCTGAGCAGCAATCAGCTCACGGCGTGATTTTTCAGCAAGAGAACCCTTCTTGAGCTTGATGGCATTCAGATTCATCGGGGTTGCTTCCAATGCGAGATTCTTCTTGAAAAGAAAATTCCTCGCGTACCCGTCATTCACTTCGACAATATCATCCGCCTTCCCCAGGCCCTTAACATCTGCAAGCAGTATAACTTTCATATCTATTTGACGCACAGACAAAGATCTGTACGCACTCCTCCTTCGCCGGATGATGAATATATAAAAAATCAGGCATCCATCGCAATATGCAACGAATGCCTAATAATTATAAACGCTACATAAAAGAAGCGCAATCGAAACGATTCACCGATTCGGCATATCCGCCGAAAAACCGTTCGTCTTAGTCTACTGCAAAAGGAAGCAGCGCAATGTGTCTTGCACGCTTAATCGCAATGGTAAGCTCTCTCTGGTGCTTTGCACAGTTGCCTGTCATACGCTTCGGCAAAATCTTGCCTCTCTCCGAAATGAACTTACGGAGCTTAGCAACATCTTTGTACTCGATTACTTCAATCTTATCGGCGCAAAATGCACATACCTTGCGGCGTGTACGTCTTGGTCTCATTCCGCCGCGTCCGCCTTCGCGGTCACCGCCGAAATCGCGGCCGCCGGTTCTTGGGCCTCTATTTTCTGACATAAATCAAATTCTCCTTTCAACAATAATCCGTGCCTATGCGAATAGGCTCCGGCGCACAGCGTGCGATAAAATCATAGGTCAAACGGAAGGGTCGTATCATCATCCATCGACGGATAGAATCCGCTGTCCACGGAAGGCGCCGGAGGAGGATTCGGAGAGGAAGAAACGATATGGGCTCCCTCATTGGAGGAAGTTTGTGCTCCGTCACGCTTGGAATCGACAAATTCGATCTCATCCGCCATGACTTCCGTCACATATCTCTTCTTTCCGTCTGCTTCATCATAGGATCTCGACTGGAGATTCCCGACAATAGCTACACGGGATCCCTTCTGGAAATACTGTCCGAGAAAGGAGGCCTGCTGACGCCACGCAATACAGTTGATAAAATCTGATTGACGCTCGCCGCTTGCCGTCTTGAATTTCCGGTCCACAGCAATGGTAAAGCTGCAGAAAGGAACCTGACTCTGTGTCGTCTTGACTTCGGGGTCTTTGGTTAGTCTGCCAACAAGAATGACTTTGTTCATACTTCCACTTCCTTTTCGTGATTACGCTCCGACTCGGATAACAAGGAATCGCAAGATACCTTCTGTAATCTTCAGAACACGCTCTATTTCCTTGGGGAAATTGGGTTCTGATGTGAAGTTGAACTGAAGGTAAAAACCATCCTTCTGATCTTTGATCTCATAAGCCATACGGCGGACACCAACCGTCTCAAGCGCATCTAATGTCGCGCTGGATTCGATCTTAGCCTTAATCAGCTCTGTTGTGGAGGCATAGCCTTCCTCACCGAGTGCCGGGCTTAAGACAACGACTAATTCATACTTGTTTGCCATCTAAAAATTCACCTCCTCCTGGACTGAACGGCTCTCATACGTACATGAGAGCGAGGATTATTATCTATCGACTGCATCCTTTGCAGCAGAGAAGAGGATAGCATAGGAAAATGGACTCGTCAAGTATGCTGCCGTTTCCGTCCGGGGAAACCCGCGAACGGTGATCTTACTTCACAGGTATATTGTCAAATTGCTCCTTATCACGTCCTGAAGCGCTGCATATTCTTCGTGTGCGCGATCCTACGGACCCAATACGTCAATCATAATATGCCCGTTTCCGAATAGCTACATGATATATACGGATTCTTAAAATATTCCGCAGAAAATCTCCGAAACTCTTTTGGTTCAATCAGCAGCAACAATCCCGAGGTCATCGAGAATCGCCGGCCACATGGCTTCGATAATAGCATGAAGGCTCATGGCCGTTTTTTCGTAAACAATCCTGTGCTGGCCGAATGGATCCGGAAGGTCAGCTTTCCGCACGGTTCCGTCATCCGCTCGAAGGATGATCGATTTGCGCGACATATATTCCGAAAAAGACTCGATTTTCCACGCCAATTCCGGAAAGAATCTTCGCAGAATCACTGCATGTTCTCTTGTCACGGTGAAAATCATGTCATTTTCCGAAATCATCTCATCCGTCGTTTTTCTGGACGCGTGTCCTGACAAATCGGCAGCAAAAAGATTTTTCGCGGCCTCAACGGCGCCCGCTTCCGCAGGACTTCCGTTAACCGCGTAGATTCCCGCTGACGATGCGGATAGACATACTTCCGAGCGGGGCTGTCCCATCTCGGAAAAAGGTCCCTTCTCCGCCGCCATTTTATTGAATATGGCTTCGGCCATCGGACTTCTGCAGGTATTTCCGGTACAGACAAAGAGCACGCTTCTGCAAGGCGAATCCCTATCCGCTTCCAGCGGTTCAAGTTCCCTCTTCGCGCCGGCCGCTTTCTCGAGGCGGTTCATGTAGGCATGTTCCAGACCCGCGCCGACAAAACCGGCTGCAAGAATCCGGCCTACACCTGCGCTGTCCAGCGAACGGATCCCGTCAAACAGCCCCCGGGCGGCGGCATCAATATCCGTATCCCCGCCGAAAACATAAAATATTATCTGCTGATGCTGTTCCGGAGTCAGTTCCATTTCCAAAAATTCATGTTCGGAATTTCCACAGAAAACACCGAGTTTCCCATCTCCCCTATCCGCTAAAAATGACAGAACCGCTTCAAGATACTGCGTTTTTCGATCGCCGGATTCCGGCATAACAATTCTCATCTCCGCCTTGGGCGCATAATGCCGGTATTTCATGCCGGGCGCCTTTGGAACTCCCTGATTTTCCGCATCAAATGCCGGGCTATCCGGTTGGCCGTGAGGGAGTATTCCCGCTTTCGCACAGGCATCCTCCAGCATGCTCATTGTTATTGCTCCCGGCCGAAGAATGACAGGCCACGAGTCTGTCACATCGATGACGGTCGATTCAATGCCGACATCACAGGGGCCGCCGTCGACAATACACGGAATCCGGCCTGAAAGATCCTTTTCGACATGCTCCGCGCGTGTGGGCGACGGGCTGCCGGACATATTTGCCGAGGGAGCCGCAACCGGCACACCGGCATGGCGTATCAGATTGAGAGCTACCGGATGCGCCGGCATGCGGATGCCGACCGTCGGCAGTCCCGCGCTGACCAGATCCGGAATTAACCGGCTCTTCGGCATGACCAGAGTAACCGGTCCGGGCATGAACGCATCCATCAGACACTGCGCAAGCGGTGTGATGTGTGTAACAAGCGGCGGAATATCCGACTTACGGGCCACGTGTACGATCAAAGGATTGTCGCCGGGACGTCCTTTGGCAGCAAAAATTTTCGCGACAGCCGCTTCGTTGGTCGCATCGGCACCTAATCCGTAAACTGTTTCCGTAGGAAAGGCAACCAGTTCGCCGCAGGCCAGAAGAGCTGCAGGGAATACATAATCTTCATCGGTTACCGGATGAATGATCCGTGTCTCACCTTCCGGAACTTTTGGGCAGAGATCGCGATGTCTCATTCGTCACCCTCCCGGTCCGTTCCCGTGCCCAAGGTGTGTTTCTTGTCCGCTGTCGTAAGCGCCTGTACCAGTTCGTCGATATCTCCCGCAAGAATCGATTCCAACCGATATAATGTCAGTCCGATTCGATGGTCGGTCACCCGGCCCTGGTGATAGTTGTAGGTGCGGATCCGTTCGCTTCGATCCCCGGTTCCCACCTGTGATTTACGTTCTTTGGCGATCGCTCCGTTATGGATGCCGGTTTCCCGTTCCATCAGGCGGCTCATCAGAACCGCCATGGCCTTGTCTTTGTTCTTATACTGGCTTCTCTCATCCTGGCACTGCACAACAAGCCCTGTCGGCAAATGCGTGATGCGAATGGCGGATTCGGTCCGGTTGACGTGCTGTCCGCCGGCTCCGGATGCCCGGAACGTATCAATACGAAGATCATTCGGGCTGATATTCACCTCTACAGGATCGGCTTCCGGCAGAACGGCAACGGTAACCGTCGACGTATGCACGCGCCCGGATGATTCCGTAACGGGAACACGCTGGACACGATGTACGCCGCTCTCATATTTAAAACGGCTGTAAGCTCCCTGCCCTTCTATGGAAAAAATGATCTCCTTATATCCGCCGATCTCGGTCTCGTTGCTGTCAATGTATTCCGTCTTCCATCCGCGGCTGAGAGCATATGCACTGTACATACGGAAAAGAACACCGCAAAAAAGCGCCGCCTCTTCACCGCCCGCTCCGGCTCTGATTTCGATGATGACCGAACGCCGGTCATTCGGATCCTGCGGCGTCATCCTTTCGTGGATTTCTTCCTCAAGTTCCGTGATCCGGGTTTCGAGATGCCGCATCTCTTCTCTGGCCATTTCGCGGATATCGTCTTCTTCGGCGGTGCGAAATATCTCGCGCACGTCGTCATATTCTTCTTCCGCAGCTGTCAGACGATGGAAGCAGGACAAAACCGGCTCCAGTTCGGACAGCTCGCGACTGAGTTTCTGGTATCTGGGCTGATCAGAAATGACCGTTGGATCCGACAGCGAGGATAGAATCTCGTCATACCGGTTGATCATCTCTTTCATACGTTCGTCCATGCCAATCATGCTCATAATCTGTTCCTTTTCTCAAATGACTTTCGTATGATGCAGAAGACCACACGAAATGATTATAGCACGACCTGTAATTCACACGAAGTTTTGGGGAAAACGTATATAGCAAATATCCCGGCATTTGCTATAATTAAAAATGTTGTGATTGTCTGGGCATGTTCCCGGGCATATAGGAAACATATTTTATCTGTACTGAAAGGGGATACATACATGCTTAGAACACACGAAGTTGAAGAAATGACTTGTATCGCAAAGGGGCCCAACCATGGTTCGGCTCCGATTCCCGAAGAGGGAAAATGGGTCCAGTCAAAACAGATCTCCGACATTTCCGGATTCACACACGGCGTAGGCTGGTGTGCACCGCAGCAGGGCGCCTGCAAACTTACACTGAATGTCAAAGAAGGAATCATCCAGGAGGCTCTGATCGAGACGATCGGATGCACCGGAATGACCCACTCCGCCGCGATGGCCGGAGAAATCCTTCCCGGCAAAACCATTCTCGAGGCACTGAATACGGATCTCGTCTGCGACGCCATTAACACGGCGATGCGCGAACTCTTTCTTCAGATTGTATATGGCCGCACGCAGTCTGCATTCTCGGAGGGCGGTCTTCCGATCGGTTCCTCTCTTGAGGATCTCGGCAAGGGTCTTCGTTCGCAGGTCGGCACCATTTTTTCCACACTCGACAAAGGCCCGCGATATCTTGAACTTACCGAAGGGTATATCGTGAAGCTTGCTCTTGATAAGGATGATCAGATCACCGGATATCAGTTCCTTAAGGTTGGACCGATGATTGATCAGATCAAAAAGGGCGTCGATGCCAATGAAGCCTACCAGAAGAATATCGGAACATACGGACGTTTTGCTGATGCACCGAAGTATGTTGACCCGAGAAAAGAATAAGAGCGAGGAAAGGAGATATTATCATGGCACTTTTTGAAAGTTACGAGAGAAAAATTTCCCAGGTTAATGCCGCTCTTGCTGAATATGGCATTTCCTCAATCGAGGAGGCAAAAGCAATATGCGACGCCAAGGGAATTGACCCATACAAAATCTGCAAGGATACCCAGGCAATTGCGTTCGAGGACGCCGCGTGGTCCTATGTAGTCGGAGCCGCCATCGCCATCAAAAAAGGAACAAAGAAGGCTGCCGAAGCAGCCGAGGCCATCGGTATCGGCCTGCAGGCTTTCTGTATCCCCGGTTCTGTTGCCGATGACCGCAAAGTTGGAATCGGACACGGCAACCTGGCCGCCATGCTTCTTCGCGAAGAAACCAAATGCTTTGCGTTCCTTGCAGGTCATGAATCCTTTGCAGCAGCAGAAGGCGCAATCCAGATTGCACAGTCTGCCAACAAGGTCAGAAAAGAGCCTCTGCGCTGTATCCTGAACGGCCTTGGCAAAGATGCCGCCTTTATCATTTCCCGAATCAACGGCT
>JADGQQ010000062.1 GCA_017881645.1 Clostridia bacterium | reverse complement strand
CATGCGAAATCACCACTTTATTGGATATGCGTGATCAGTCTTCTTTCTATTCCGTTTTTTCGAATCGGCGGCAGTCAGGATTTTTGTATGAGAGTATCGATCCCGGCACTTTTTATGATACAGATTCTTGTGCAGAAATCACTTTTCGGGAAACAAGATACAGATGAAAAGGTAAAAGCCGGCACTGCACCCGTTCACCGACGGAAATATGTCAAGTATGTGTTGGCGGGACTTCTTGTGATTGGGATGACCGTACCCGTGCAAGAGATCACTCGATCTGTTACATATTCGCTGCTGGCATATCAGCAGACACACAAATGGATGGTGAACATCGGAAGCGGGCTTGCGGATTCGAACATTCCAATACTTTCGCCATATGGCAAAAATCTGAAAGCACAGGGTTGGGTCGGCTATCTTCAGGCTGATTCGATCGGCACGCTTGGAAATGACTCCAATTTAGCGGGAAACTTTGTCGGACCCACTCAGGATAACCTGTTCTACAAATATCTTGCCCGTCATAACTGAAACACGAAGAAATCATAATTCGAGTAAATGAGCCGGTTCATGCTTGAGAGGACAAAGCAATATGATTGAAAAAAAGACACTGCAGAAAACAAAAGAAGATCATCTGAAGAAAAGAATAGAGAAACCGAAAAGAAGCCCGGCAGTATGGCTGACATTCTTATTAACGGGCGGGTTTTTTACTGTTCTATGTTTCGTTATACAATTTTATCCTTTTGGCACACACTCTGTAATTCTATCTGACCTGAGCGCACAGTATGCACCGGATTTGGTTGCCTACAAACACCAGCTGCTTTCGGGCGGAGGATTTACCTATTCGTTTCTGATCGGAATGGGCAAGAACACGGCCGGACTCTTTGCCTACTATCTGGCAAGTCCGATTAATTTCGTGACGTTTCTTTTTCCGGACCATATGATTTCCGAAGCAATAATCGTACTGATCGGTATCAAGGTCTCCCTTTCCTCGGCAATGATGACACTGTACCTAAGAAAGTTTTTCCATACAAAATCAAATTTTTCGATCGTTTTCGGCATCCTATATGCTTTCTCTTCCTATGTAGTGGTATTTATGATCAACATTATGTGGCTGGACGGATTATTCCTTCTGCCTCTTCTGCTGTATTTTGTTGAGCAATTTGTCGAAGACCGTTCGAAATGGTGGAGGGTGACGCTCACCTTGTTTGTTCTCTTTGTTTCCGGATTCTATATTGCCTATATGGTGGGTATTTTCTCATTCCTGTATTTATTGTTACGCTTATTTGCCAATCGGGTTAAGGCTCCGGAGAACCCGGTCACGGCAGGAAGTACGATTCTCCGGTTTTTGGGAAGTGCCGGTATTGCCATAGGTATGTCCGCAGCCATACTTCTTCCGGCAGGTATGGATATTCTCGGAAATCCTGACCGGACCGGTAACCCGGTCGCCCTTGATTCGAATTTCTCGTTTATTGATATGTTGAATCAGGTTTTGTCGGGTTCATTTGATTCACTTGACAATAACAAGCCACTGATATACTGCGGACTTATCATATTTCTACTGTGCGGTCTTTTTTTCTTCAACCCGTACTTTTCCCGCAGACAAAAGGGAATCGCCGGAGGCACCGTCGTTTTTTTCATTCTCTGCTTCAATCTATCTTTTTTGAACCTTGCATGGCAGCTTTTTGATTCGCCTAACTGGTTTTTGTACAGGTACTCATTTCTTCTTGTTTTTGTTCTTCTTGTGATTGCGTTTGCTTCACTTCTGCATATTCGCGAAGTGCCCCCCAAAGCTTTTGTGATCACCGGACTTGTATTTCTGGCGGTTCTGTTTATCGTACAGAAAAGCGGAGATCTTGCCAAAGAAGGTGCCCGATTCTACATCAATTTCTTTCTGGGAATTCTCCAGCTCGGCTGTCTCTATTCTATGACAGACGTTGCGTTTCATAAAAGTATTGCAAATTTGAAAAAGCTTATTCCGGCATTACTCGTTATAATCATCTGCATTGAAGTTGTTATTGTGAATCCGCTGTACATGCGGCCGAAAATGTTTGGCGGAGAGGCAGACAGAGAGCCATTAGCGAAGGCGATACAGCAGTCGGAACCGTTGGTTCAACAGGCAAAAGCGAACGAGAAGTCACTTGACACCGGATTCTTCAGAATAGAGACGGGCGGGGCGCTTTTTGATGCGATCGGACCTATGAATGCCGGACTTTATCTCGACTACCCGTCGATATCAACGTTCAATTCTTCAGCCAATAAGGACCTGAACCATTTTTTGAAGCAACTTGGGTTTGACACGAATTACAATTACTTCACGTCATCCCACACCTATTCGTCCATTGTAACTGATTCCCTGTTTGGCATTAAATATATTCTGTCTGAAGCAAAAATGGTTTCGAATTATCAACGCATAGCACCCAGCGCTGATGGAAAGATATTCCTTTATAAGAATGTAGATGCTCTGCCATTCATGTATTTTGTGGATAGTAACGCGAATGCATTTGATTTTTTCTCACTTGAAAAGACCCCGGTGAATAAGAATCCGTTCGAATTTCAAAATGAACTTATGGTTTCGCTGTTTGGCGATGCGCAATTTTCGTCTCCGGTTTACACAGCCGCTAAGGCATCGCCACCCGTCCTGAATAATGCGGAACTGTTTGTTCCCCGGCCGCTGACTACGGAGGAAAAAGCAGCCATGTCCAGAAGTCTTGCTAAAGGGGTTGATATAGACCGTTTGGGCGATGAACCGCCCGTTGCAAAAAGCCAATATGTAACCACATATCTGCGTATAAGCAAAGAGGCAGATATGTCACTTACATATACAATCGATATTGCAAGTGCAGATCCATTATATTTGTCCGTTCCGGCTGTGGCGAGAAATGATGAGTCGGATATCTATGTGAACGGAAAATTCATTGACAACTTGAATTCCTCATCCTACACCCGTATTGTGGACCTTGGTTCCTTTACCCCGGGCGATAAGGTCGAGGTGACGATTCGAACCAATTCGGACACATATTCCTTGCTTTCGGCGCTGTTCTATTACTGCGATACATCCTTATTTGAGAAGCAGCTTTCCGCAGCGGTGTCCGGACAGGACGTGCAGATTCTGCAGGTTGAAAACGGCCGCGTATCTGCGAAGGTCACGGCAAAAGAAAACCAGATGCTGCTTACTACAATTCCGTATGAAAAGGGATGGACATTATGGGTGGACGGAGTAAAAACGCCTGTAACTGCATATCAGAAAGCGCTCATCTGCATTCCGCTGACACCCGGAACCCATACGATTAAGATGACGTTTCTGTCGCCGGGCTTGATATCGGGATGCATAATCTCGGGAATGACTGTGCTGGTGTTTGCAGGGGCTGTCTTGCTTACATATCGCAAAAAAAGGGGTCCAAAGAATGAAATCGTGGCGTGAAGAACTTCTTGCGGTGCTGGAAAGCAGCGGCAATGATTTCGTTAATGGCCAGGATCTGGCGTCCCGGTTTGGATGTTCCCGTGCGGCAATCTGGAAAAAGATCTCCACACTTCGTGACGAAGGGCATCCGATTGAGGCGTCAACCAATCGTGGATATCGTCTGCGCCGGCCGGATGCCGAATTTGAGCGGCAGGTCAAAGCGTCTCTCGAGAAGCTGGGCCTATCAAAAAAATTCCAAATATCCGTAACGGATATGACTTCTTCTACGAATTATCTGGCACGCGAAGCGGGTGCCGGCGGCTGTGCGGATTCTTCTGTTTTTGTTGCCATGCATCAGAGTGACGGGCGGGGCCGCCGCGGCAGGACCTGGATATCCAATACGGATGAAGGGCTGTGGTTCTCTATTTTGATTCGTCCGACTGTGGACGCAAAATCTACGTCTTCGCTGACACTTCTCTTTGGTCTGTGTATTTTGGAAGCACTGCAGAGTCTTTGTGCCTTGTCTTTCGGGATTAAGTGGCCAAATGACATCATATCTTTACTGAACGGTAAAAAAGTTTGTGGTATATTATCAGAGACGAGTATGGAAGACAACAGGGTGTCCTATGCCGTAATCGGCTGCGGAATCAACGTTATGCAGAGCTCTTTTCCAGAGGAAATTGCGTCCGTCGCGACGTCGATTCGAATGGAAGGCGCTCAAGTCTCGAAGGCTGACCTGCTTTCTGCGATACTGCATCAGGTATCACTGCATTATCCGGAATTTGAAAAAGCACCGGGCGCATTTCTCTCTCGATACCGTGCCAACTGCGCAACGCTCGGAAGATACGTTCGAATTGAGTCGGAGCCTCCGCAGGAAGGTACTGCAATCGGTATTTCCGATGCCGGAGACCTGATTGTTCAGAAAAAGGACGGCAGTATTCTGACCCTTACATCCGGCGAAGTCAGCGTACGAGGTATGCTGGGATATCTGTAATAACAGACATGAATCGCAGCTATATTGCACGAAAAGTGAAGACAGCAAAATCATCAGGAGGACAAAATGGAATTTTTCGAGAAGCAATACGAACTTTGGAGCAGCGATCCCTATTTTGATGAAAATACGAGGAAAGAACTGCTCGCGATACGTGAAGACACCAAAGAAATAGAAGATCGCTTTTATCGTGATCTTGCATTCGGAACCGGCGGACTTCGCGGGGTACTCGGTGCCGGAACGAACCGTATGAACATTTATACTGTGGCCAAGGCAACCGCCGGACTCGCGCAATACATCACGCGGCAGGGTCCCGAAGCGGTTGCACGGGGCGTCGTCATTTCTTTTGACTCAAGGCATTTTTCGCCGGAATTTGCAAGAACCGTCGCCGGCGTACTAACCCGTGCGGGAATCAAAGCATATCTGTCGGATGAACTCCGTCCTGTGCCTGTTCTTTCCTACGCCGTTCGTCTTTACAAGGCCTATGCGGGCGTCATGGTCACGGCAAGCCATAATCCGGCCAAATATAACGGATATAAAGTCTACGGCGAAGACGGCGGACAGGTCACACTTGAAGCAGCCGCCGAGATTCTCTCCTGTATGGAGGCCATATCGGACCTTCGCACGTTGGTTCTCCCAACGATGGAAGATACCGTCGCAAGCGGACTGCTCACAATGATCGGCGAAGACCTCGACCGGTCCTACACAGAAATGCTGGCGGAACTGGTCATTGATCAGGCGGCCATCGACCGGCACAAAGATATGTCCATCGTATATACACCCCTCCATGGATCCGGCAACAAGCCCGTCCGCAGGATCCTCGCACGCGTCGGGTTCACCAATGTTCATGTCGTCCCGGAGCAGGAACAGCCGGACGGAAGCTTCCCGACGGTTACGATGCCGAACCCTGAGGATCCGAAAGCGCTGGCTATGGGAATCGCACTGGCGCGCAAAGTCGGTGCGGACATGGTTATCGGCACGGATCCGGACAGCGACCGCATCGGCGTCGTCGTCCGCACCCTTATCGACGGACAGGAAGAATATATGCCCCTTACCGGAAATCAAATCGGCATACTTCTTCTGGATTATATTCTTTCCTCCAAGAAAGCACTGGGCACCCTTCCGGCCAATTCCTTTGCTGTTACGACCATTGTCTCAAGCAAGCTGGCCGGTCCGATCTGCAAATACTACGGTGTGGAGCTGCAGGAAGTCCTTACCGGCTTCAAATTCATCGGCGAAAGAATCCGCATCGATGATGAAGAAGGCGACAAACATTTTCAGTTCGGATTTGAGGAGAGCTACGGCTACTTGTCCGGCGTAAATGTCCGTGACAAAGACGCCGTCGTATCTGCCATGCTGATTGCCGGAATGGCGGCGCAGTCCCTGGACAAAGGACAAACACTTGCCGACCGGATTGAAGATCTGTACAAAAGATTCGGATATGGTTTTGAGGATGCCGTTTCCTTCACACTGGAAGGCAAAGAAGGTGTCGAGCGTATCGGCAGCGCCATGAAGACACTTCGACAGGAATTGCAGAGTGTAAAGTCGCCATCAGGGGCTTCGGAGCTGCTTGCAGGTATTCCGGTGCAGGCTGTGCGCGACTATAAAACAAGCACAAGATATGATTTTTCCGGTGCAGCCGTAGAATCATCAGCGATCCTTCTGCCGGAATCCGACGTGCTTCTCTATGAGATTGACGGTGAAAAGGGAATTGACTGGGCATGTGTCCGTCCGTCCGGAACCGAGCCGAAACTGAAAATCTACTTCGGAATCTACGGGGATGACCGGGCGGAGGCGCTGGAGCGGCTTGGCAGCGTGAAGAAAAGAATGTCTGCAGCGGTAGAGGGAAAACTGTGATTGGATTTGGACATATGGCAATTCTATTTAAGAAGGTCGAAAGATGCTAGATAGAAAGATGTTCCCAATATGCAGAAAACTCGTGCAAAGACTAATGATTGTGTTCGTAACAACAGCACTGGTTTTGTCAACTATTTCTTTGGGCAGCATTTCCGCATATTATACCACCGGCGCACTTGGACGAAGTCTGGAAGTTGTACCTAACTTTACGATAAATCGAACGCTTCTTGCTCCTCTTGGCACACTTTGCCGAACGGGTCAATTGTTGCATGATTTTGCGGGAGTAACGATACATGAGACCTCGAATTGGAGTTCGGGCGCAAATGCT
>JADGQQ010000061.1 GCA_017881645.1 Clostridia bacterium | reverse complement strand
TTAACATTGCGGAACACTTCAGGCGCAAGTCTCTCCGTGATCGTATACAATTCATATTCGTCTTCGCGGCCGGACTCGTATGCAAGACCTCTTGCATAGTCGCGAAGCAGCTTCGTACGAGGGTCGGATACCGTATACACGGCATGACCGATGCCATAAATCAGTCCGGTTCTGTCATACGCTTCCTTCTTCAGAATCTTTGTGAGATAGTTACAGATTTCCATCTCATTTCTCCAGTTATGAACGTTTTCCTTAAGTTCCTGCATCATTGCATAAGCTTTGTTGCTTGCTCCGCCATGCTGAGGTCCTTTGAGTGATCCAATGGCAGCCGCCATTACGGAATACGTATCCGAACCGGAGGAAGAAACCGCATGCGTTACAAAGGAAGAGTTGTTGCCTCCTCCGTGCTCTGCATGAAGAACCAGTGCAAGATCCAGAATTCTCGCTTCGAGATCGGAAAACTGTCCGTCCGGGCGAATCATATGAAGAATATTCTGCGCCGTATTGTATTCAGGAACAGGCGAATGAAGAAACAGACTCTGCTTATCGACATAATGACGCCTTGCCATGTAGGCATGAGAAATCATCACAGGAAAACGGGCAATCAGCTCAATACACTGACGTAGAACGTTCTCAATATCCAGATCATCCGGATTCTTATCATAAGAATACAAGGCAAGAACGGACCTTGCCAGTTTATTCATGATATCCGGGCTCGGCGCCTTAAGAATCATGTCTTCCGTAAAATTGTGCGGGAGTTCGCGGCATGAAACTAGCAGATCATTGAACTGCGACAGCTGTTCCTTTGTCGGGAGTTCTCCGAACAGCAGTAAATACGCAGTCTCTTCGAAGCCGAATCTCTTATCTTCATAAAATCCGGTCACGATGTCGGATATTTCTATTCCCTGATAAAAAAGCCGGCCCTCCACAGGAATCCTCTCAGCATCGTCAACAATATAGGACATGACCTCGCCTACTTCGGTAAGGCCGACCAGTACGCCTGTTCCGTCTTCGTTGCGCAAACCGCGTTTTACATTATATCTTTCATACAACGAAGAATCGATTCTCGATTTTATTGTTGTCTTATCTGCTAATTCCTTCAGGATTTTCGGATTCATTTCGGAATCAGAATTCATATTCATTCCTCCTGTGCGTACGTACTGAATCAGGCATGCTGACGAGTAAAATTAAGAAGTCCGCCGGCAAGAAGGATTTGGGCCTGGCGGTCGGAGATAGAGCAAGCAACATCGAAGGAATAACCCTGCGTATGGTTGATTATGGAGACAGGTTGCCCTGAAACTGCATCCATAATCTGCTCTCTTGCATCAGCAATCTCAAGTTGATCAAGCAGGTTCATTCTATCATAATCTGACGGATCTGTGAAAGTCAGCGGAAGAATTCCGTTATTTATTAAATTGGCCATATGTATTCTAGCAAATGATATTGTTATGACACCCTTTACGCCCAACTGAAGCGGTGCCAATGCTGCGTGTTCACGGCTGGACCCCTGGCCGTAATTGGATCCGCCGACGATGAAGCCGCCGCCGTATTCTTTCGCTCTTGCCGGAAACGCGGGGTCCGATGGAGTAAGGCAGTAATCCGCCAGATAGGGAACATTGGATCGATAGGGCAGAAGTTTTGCATTAGAGGGCATAATATGATCTGTTGTAATATTATCTCCCAGAACTACAAGAATTTTCCCGGAAACAGAAGCCGTCAAAGGCACGTTCACCGGAAAAGGCTTAATATTGGGGCCACGGATTACGTCCACTTCATCCGCATTCTCAGCCGGCATAACAATGAGATTGTCATTGACGGTAAAGGATGACGGCATCTGAATAACCGGAGGAGGTCCATAGGATGCCGGATCAGTAACAACTCCGGTAATCGCTGCAACGGCTGCAACTTCCGGACTTACCAGATACACGCTGGCAGATGCCGTTCCGGAGCGTGCATAGAAATTGCGGTTATTTGTACGAAGCGATACCGCATTCGTCCGGGGAGACTGTCCCATCCCGATACAGGGGCCGCAGGCACATTCCAAAATGCGTGCACCTGCAGAAATCATGTCTGCTAATGCACCGGACTGAGCCAGCATACTGAATACCTGTTTGGATCCGGGTGCAATGACTAGGGACACATCCGGATGAACGGTCTTTCCTTTAAGAATCGCAGCTACTTTCAGCATATCCATAAGTGATGAATTTGTGCATGAACCGATGCAAACCTGATCCACTTGCAACCCGGCTATTTCCGTAACAGATACGACATTATCAGGCATATGCGGCTTTGCAGCCAGCGGTTTTAAGACTGAAAGATCGATTGTGATCACTTCATCATACGAAGCATCTTCATCCGGAAGGAGTGAAATCCAGTCTTCTTCTCTGCCCTGTGCTGCAAGAAACGCTTTCGTGACTTCATCGGAAGGGAAAATAGAGGTCGTTGCTCCAAGTTCCGCACCCATATTTGTTATCGTTGCCCGCTCCGGAACAGATAACTCTGCAAGACCGGATCCGGCATATTCTACAATTTTGCCAACTCCGCCTTTGACGGAAAGAATCCGGAGAACTTCAAGAATGATGTCCTTTGCTGTTGCCCAGGGTGCGAGACTTCCCTCCAAAACAACTTTACATATCTTCGGAACGCTCAGATAATATGGCCCGCCGCCCATTGCAACGGCAACATCTAAACCGCCTGCTCCGATGGCCAGCATACCAATTCCGCCGCATGTGGGCGTGTGACTGTCTGATCCGAGAAGCGTCTGCCCGGGAACGCCAAATCGTTCAATGTGAACTTGATGGCATACTCCGTTTCCCGGACGCGAAAAACGAATGCCATGCTTCTTGGTTACTGTTTGGATATATTTATGATCATCCGCGTTTTCAAAACCGGATTGAATTGTGTTATGGTCAATATATGCGATGGATAGCTTTGTCTTGACTCTTGGAACTCCGATCGCTTCAAACTGAAGATACGCCATTGTACCCGTGGAATCCTGCGTTAATGTCTGATCGATACGGATCGAAATCTCTGATCCAACTGTCATCTCTCCCGAAAGGAGGTGGTCGCGAAGTATTTTCTGCGAGATTGTAAAACCCATAATTCGGTCCTCCTGCATGTGTGCTTAGGACACCATTATCATCTAAACCAACCCTCTTTGTCAAGTTGAACGAGAGGAAAGAAATCTCTTTTTTGCAAGTTTAACGAAAGAATCTTGCAAAATGAACACAAGTCAATTATTTAGATATATTCGATACGCCAAATCAACCCATCTGTATTTTGCCTTCCGGATATACGTTCGTTTGTTGCAGCGGCTCACGAAGTGCAAAGCTGACCGCAAATGTTTACGGGCCCTACCCTGCCCAAAAACATTGCAGGGATAATGAATAATTGACCCGGATGTGTATCCTCAAGTTCCCTAATAAATGCGTCAACTGTAAGTTCAGGAGAAGAAATGGTTGCAAAACCAGCGACATCAAATATATGCAGCCCGTGCGCATACGTTGCACTGTGTCAGTAATAGTCTATTTTCTGCTGATAAACATCTCGTATGCCAATATTGAGGCCGCCGAAGAAGCATTCAAAGACTCGGCTTTGCCGGGCATAGGAATTTTCACGCGTAAATCACACAAAGATGTACAGTGATCAGATAAACCTCTCGCTTCATTACCGACAAAAAGTGCTGAAGGATATATAAATTCTGCCTCAGACAGATGCTCTCCATTGAGATGAGATGCTACTAATTGTACATTCATTTTCTTTAATTGAAAGCATATTTCTTCGATGGAATTATAGGAAACAACCGGAATATGAAAACACGAACCCATGGACGACCTGATGGTTTTCTCGTTGAATGGATCTACGGTTCCCGACACGATCAGAACAGCTGAAAAATCAAATGCATCCGCCGTGCGGATCATTGTACCCAAGTTGCCCGGATCGGAGATTTCCTCACATACAAGATACAAATCGTTGCCCCGCACCGGAATTTCTTCATGTAAAAGAGGAGACGGCACCACCATCGCAATGCCCTGCGGATTTTTTGTACTTCCGAGTCGCGCAAATAAAGCTTCCGGCATGGACAGAATTTGTGTGTCGCTCCCAACAGAAAAACGCCCGCACCAATCGGCTGCGAGCGTTATTTTTTCATCTGAAAGCAGAATCATCTGCGGAACAAGCCCCGAGATCAGCGCATCTTCACAAAGGCGGACGCCTTCTATAAACACAACGCCTTCCCGCTCAGCGATTCTTCTGTCATGCAGAGAACGCGCAAAGCGATACTGAGGATTCTCTTTGCTTGTAATCGCACGGATATTCTCCATACGAAATCAGCGAGCCGCTTTTGCCTGAGCGCAGAGCGCAGCAAAGCCGTTCGGATCCGTAATAGCGATATCTGAAAGAACCTTGCGGTCGAGAGCAATTTCAGCCTTCTTTAATCCATCCATAAAACGGCTGTAGGAAAGACCGTTGATACGGGCTGCAGCATTGATACGCTGAATCCAAAGCTTTCTGAATTCTCTCTTCTTCGACTTGCGGTCACGGTATGCGTACACACCGGACTTCATTACGGCCTGATTTGCAACTTTAAATAACTTGCTCTTGTGGCCGAAGTAACCCTTCGCCTGCTTTAAAATCTTATGGTGACGCGCTCTAGTGCGCATACCTCTCTTAATACGTGCCATGAAAAACCTCCTGTTATCTCTTCATCCTGCCGCCCAGTATATTACTGTAACGATCCGTCTCATTTCAAATTCACAATTACAAAAAGACTTATTTGTACGGGATCATTGCCTTGATAATCTTCGCGTTCGGTGCAGATGCAACAGCTGTGTGACGCAAGTGTCTCATTCTCTTAGAAGATCTTTTGCTCAGGATATGACGACGAAAAGCTTGTGAATACAGAACCTTACCGGTACCGGTTACCTTAAATCTTTTCTTCGATGAGCTGTGAGTTTTTTGCTTGGGCATGTTTCGATTCCTCCTCTGGTTATATTCAAGTCTTTTTAGGGCAAAGATACATTACCATGTTCCTACCCTCAACCTTGGGTGCTTTCTCAATTTGTCCGCTCTCCATACAGGCTTGTGCGAACCGATCCATAAGAGCATAACCCTGGCTCTGATATGCCATTTCGCGTCCTCTGAACTTAATCAGAACCTTCACGCGGTCTCCATCCAATAAAAATCGACATGCATTCTTCGTTTTGACGTCCAGATCGTGATCTTCCGTTGTCAGCTTCATGCCAACTTCTTTAAGCTCGGTCACTTTCTGATTTTTACGGGCTTCCTTTTCTCTCTTGGACTGCTCAAACATAAACTTACCGTAGTCCATGATTTTGCAGACCGGATTTTCCGGATTATTGGCAATCAGTACAAGATCCAGATCCTGTTCTTCGGCGCGTCTCCTTGCCTCTGAAATCGGCACTACGCCGATCATGCTTCCATCTGATTCAATTAATCTGACTTCCCTAAAACGGATTGCATCGTTCATTTGCTGCCCGTTACTTGGTCTTGCGATATGAATGCACCTCCTCTAAAAATAAAAAAATGGAGCGAATCAACATCCTCTCCACAAAACCGGACTTGCCGGATTCTTACGTGTAAACCTCTTCACATTGTTTGAGGTGAGAAACGGATGCTTCTTCTTGCTATGACGTATGTATGGTACACG
>JADGQQ010000060.1 GCA_017881645.1 Clostridia bacterium | reverse complement strand
GAAGAGTCGGCAGGAAAAAAGAGACGAGCGAAATCAGCGCGGCCGCACCGGACAGTGTCAGATGCATCGGAAGCGCGGAAAGGGAAAACAGCCGCGTCAGATTTTTTTTCGCCGGGGGAATGTCCATTCGCTCTGCTCCTTCCTGAAATTTGTACGATCGAGATAGGCGGTACGCCGGGTTGCTTTATTTTTGCGTGTGCCGGAGGCCCGTTCCTTCAGACATCGAGTTCCTATAGCAGTGCATCCTGCAGCAGTGCATCCTGCACGGAGGACTTCTTTGTGTGGTCCGGAGAGAAGTCCGATTTTCGCATGATGTGGATATCGTCCGGATCAAATGTCATGCCGATACGCTGGCCGACTTTGACCGGATCTACGTCATGAATCATCCAGGTGAATCCGTCGTCGCCGTCGACCACCATTTCATAATGGACGCCTTTGAATACGATGGAGTACACGGTCCCGTTGATGTGGGCGGATCCCTCGTCTTTGACGTAAATGTCCTCAGGTCGGATGACCACGTCGACGGGCAGCGCTTCCGCTCCGGCTTCCGGGAACAGGGTGTCCACGCACGTGAAGGTTTTGCCTGCGAAAAGCACTTCGTAATCCGCGGTCATCGTGCCGGGAATAATATTGGATTCCCCGATGAAATCGGCAACATAGGCGTTCTTTGGCTCATTGTATATATCTGTCGGCGTACCGATCTGCTGGATGACACCGTCCTTCATAACGATGATCGTGTCCGACATCGTAAGCGCTTCTTCCTGATCGTGTGTGACATAGACAAAAGTAATGCCGAGCTCGCGCTGCATTTCTTTGAGCTCAATCTGCATTTCCTTGCGCATTTTCAGGTCGAGTGCGCCCAGCGGTTCGTCAAGAAGCAGGACGCGGGGACGGTTGATAATGGCCCTGGCAATGGCTACACGCTGCATCTGCCCGCCGGAGATCTGGTCAACCCAGCGGTTGCCGTACCCGGAAAGACCGACGGTCTCGAGCGCTTCTTCCACGCGGGTGCGAATCTCCGCTTTGGAGACTTTCTTCAGCCGGAGACTGAAGGCGACATTGTCAAATACATTGAGATGCGGGAAAAGCGCATAACGCTGAAATACCGTGTTGAGCTGCCGCTTATGCGCGGGCACCCGGAGGAGGTCGTGACCGTCAAAGTTGACGATGCCGTTGTCGGCTGTCTCAAAACCGGCCAAAATGCGAAGCGTTGTCGTTTTGCCGCAGCCCGAAGGTCCGAGGAGCGTCAGAAACTCGTTGTTCCGGATATAGAACGTAATATTCGAAAGAACCTGAAGATTTTCGTAACTCTTGTTCATGTTCTTGATTTCAATGATATGCGTACTGCCCGTTGCATCTTCGAGCAACTGCGGTTTCTTACCATCCTTCTGTAAATCAGTCATGACTTGTGTCCTCCACGAAACATATAAAAATTCTGCCCGGAATGATCGGACAGATCCTTCCGGAAAAGGGATATCAAAAACTCGGGGGCGATGAAATCCAGAGAAGCTTGGCAACGCGTTTGCCGCGGTTCATCAGATAATGCGGTTTGTCCGGATGAATCAGAAAGCTTTCGCCGTGTTTCACCGTGTATTTCTTCTTGCCGATCACCAGTGTGATCGTACCTTCCAGTATGTAGCCGATCTCCTCGCCTTCGTGAGGATTATCCGGATAGGTCTGTCCATCGGGCTCGAGCGTAAGCAGAACCGGTTCCATGGCATTCTTCTGTGCGTTGGGAATCAGCCAGCACAGTTCGCTCTTCTCATCCGCATTGCGCTTGATCGCGTAATGTTCGCCGGAAAACACGACCATCTGTTCTTCCGGCTCGCTGAAAAACACCGCTAAATCGGTTCCGAGCGCCTCCAGAATGTATTTTAGTGTTGAAATCGACGGGGATGTCATATTGCGTTCCAGAAGAGAGATGAAACCCTTCGATAATTCACAGCGATCTGCGAGTTCCTCCTGTGTCAATTGATTTTGCTGACGCAAAAAGCGGATCTTCTCACCAATGACCATATTACCCTCCAAACGGACGCAAACCCCATAGTACAAGCGGCTGTGCAGGTTCGCCAATGATTGCTTTGTTTACTCATAGTAAACAATCAAAGACGATCTCAAATGTGTTTACTATTACTAAACCAACGCAACACATTATATAGACATCAGGCCACGAATGTCAACCGTTTTGCACTCCAGCTGCACTCCAGTATTGCATTTTTACGGCCGTAGGATTATTCTGTAAACTGGTCTGTACAGAATAAGAGCGGCACCTTTTCGGTGCGCAGAAAAACACACCGGGTCCGTGCAAGGATGTGCGGCGGGTAGATGGGGAATACGAGCGTATGTCTGTAAAAGCTGCAAAGGGAAGAGAGTCCATACTGACGGCTCACCGCATTGTCATTAAAGTAGGCACCTCGACGGTTACCTACGACAACGGCAGGATGAACCTGCGAAATATAGAGCGTCTTTCGAGAGCCATTTCCAGCCTGATGAATCAGGGGAAGGAAATGATTCTTGTTACTTCCGGAGCGATCGGAGCCGGGATCGGCTGTCTTGACCTGAAGGAAAAACCCACGGCCATGCGCGACAAACAGGCCGTAGCCGCTGTTGGACAGTGCGAGCTGATGAATGTATACAGCCGGTGTTTTGCCGAATACAGCCGGGTTGTCGCACAGATTCTTCTTACGAAGGACGATCTCGATGAGCCCATTGTGAAGGAAAACATCTGCAATACCTTTGAAGCACTGATCGAAATGGGCATTGTACCGATCGTCAACGAAAACGATACGGTATCCACTGCAGAAATTATGCACAATGGAACTTTCGGCGACAACGATACGCTTTCAGCGCATGTCGCGGCCCTTGTCGGAGCGGATCTTCTGATAATTCTGTCGGACATTGACGGGCTCTATGACAGCAATCCACGCGAGAACGAAGAGGCCCTTCGCATTCCTCTTGTCTGCTCCATTGATCAGGCGCTTCTGGATTCCGCAGGCGGGACCGGAAGCAAGTTCGGCACCGGAGGCATGCAGACAAAGATAACGGCCATGGCGCTGGCGACTGCAGCCGGAGTCAGCGGAGTCATTGCCGAAGGCTCGCAGTCACAGATTCTGGAG
>JADGQQ010000059.1 GCA_017881645.1 Clostridia bacterium | reverse complement strand
CCGCTCTCTATGGCTTCTTTCCCTATGTGAATCTGCGACGCCATAGTCAGTGCGGGAAGGGTCTTGTGGAGACTCTGAACACACATGTCCGCACGGCTCTTCATCGCATCTTTCGGAAAACCGGAATTCGAGAACGCAAAATGCGCTCCGTGAGCTTCGTCAACAAGAAGCCGGCATCCCTTTGCGTGTGCAATTTCTGCTATGGCTTCGAGATCTGCGCACTGTCCGTAATAATCAGGCGATACAATGACAATATCCGTAGCGTTCGGGTATTTGAGAAGAGCCTCCTCCACCTGCTGTGCTGTTACCTGCGGGAAAAGCCCCGGTTCCGCCGCCTGTGACGGTTCCGATACAGAAATAAACCCGTACGGGCAATCCAGAAGGGCCAGCACATGGAGCGTCGACATATGAACGGTTCTCGGTATGAGGAAAAAAGTATCTTCATCCGCAACGGAAGCAAGCATAACATGCACGCCAGCGGTTGATCCCGTTGTAACATAAAGGGTCTCCCCGCTTCCATAGATTCGCGAGGATTCCCGCATAGCGGACAGTGCAGGACCCGTCGGGTCATGCAGATCATCGGATGACGACAGTTCCGTAGTATCGACAGCGATCAGATCACGGCAAAAATCCGGCGAAAAATAGCGTGCACCCGCATGCCCGGGCATATGAAAACCGGGATGGACTGCGTTTCTCGACGCCATGTTCCACAAATGAAGTTGTGTGCAATCCGGAAGTTGTCCATCGTTCTCGGAATCAGACATATATACCCGCAGCTCCTCTGTCAGTCAAGCTTAAAGGTGTGAATACTGGCAATTTCCAGCCAGATTTCTTTTTCAAGTCTTTCGTTTTCCTTGCGGACATCTTCATAAGTCTCTTCAGATCGAATATGCTTGCCCCAGCTGCGGGCTTCACGTGGACGCTCATTACTTGCGGCGGTTACCTGCATATTTTGTTTTCTGGTATTTACCTGATTATCGGCCTTTTCCGGACGGGTGTTCGATCCCTGCCTGCCGGAATTTGCGTCGCTGCGTTCCGCAGGACGATTTGTATTCTGGCGATTATTTGGATTCGGCTGATTCGGTCCTGTATGGTGATGAACAGAAACCGTACCGGTTCCCGCCTGATTTGCCGACGGATTCTGATTGGGTCTCGGCGGCCGGCTATCACTACGCTTCTGCTGATACGGATCCGGGCGCGCACCCTGATTCTGCGGTCTGCCGGGCTGCTGTCCATTCTGGACTGCAGGGCCGGAAGGACCGAACTGGATCGGCTCTCTGTGTGAAGAATTCACTGACTGATCTGCTCCAAACGGCTGTGAAGGGCGTCTCCTCCGGTTGTTTCGATTGCCGGACGGGCTGTTCCGTCTTCCACCCTGCTCATTATGACCACTGTTTCCGCTGTTTTCAGAACCGGAGCGGGGTGTGGTCTGGTTGGCATTTTCACTCATGCTGATCCTCCTGTGTTATATAACCGCTGTCTTTTTAGAATATGATAACATTATAGCTGTTTTTATGAGTGCTTCAACCAGCAATTCTCGGGCAGAATGCCAAAGTGCCGGACCGAAGGGTCGCTGTTTGCAGGATCTTCGCCTGAATGCAGAATTTCACGGAGAGGAATCTGCACAAAAGCACGTTCATTCATTCTTGGATGAGGAATTGTTAACTCATCTGTCAGCATTACAAGATCGTCATAGGTCAGTATGTCCAGATCAATGGTTCGCGGACCCAGGCGAATCGTCCGTTCACGATGCAGAATCTGCTCGATCGTCTGCAGATAATGCAAAAGTTCCAGAGGTGAAAGCTCCGTCTCTATACGGCAGACAAGATTTAGAAAATCGTCCTGCTTCACAGGTCCTACCGGATCCGTTTCATATATGGATGAGACGCAGAGGATTCTTATATCCGGATGAGACGACAAAAGAGTAACAGCTTTCTTCAGGTTACGCAACCTATCTCCCAAATTGCTCCCCAGGGATAAAAATGCAGCATGCGTTTCCATCATGAATTTGTCATCCCTGTGTGTTCGCGCTCGCGGAAAATACGGACGCCCATTGATTCAAATGTTCCGGCAATCGGAGCCTGCGGCTTGGATATCGTGACTTCGACAGCATCGATTGTCGGGAATACGGAAAGAACACAAACAGCCACTTCACCGGCAAGACGTTCAATCAGGTCAAATCTTTCTTTTTCAACAACACCCTTGACAATGGAAAACACCTCAGCATAATTCACGGTATCTTCGAGGCGGTCTGTTTCAATGCCCGGAAGGTTCATAAAACCAAGCGTTACATCCGCAAGAAAGAACTGCCCGTGTCTTTTCTCAGACTCGAGAGCACCTGTATACCCGAAAAAGGACAGTCCCCTGAGACGAATCTGATTGGGGTAATTCGCAATTTCCGACATATTCGTACCTCCACTTTATGCGGATAGGATAGCATCCGCCATTCTGACCGCCTGTACAACCTCAGAAACATCATGCACGCGAAGAACGTTCGCACCAAGCACGGCTGCGACACAGGCAGCCGCAACCGTTCCCGTAAGACGATTCTCAACCGGCTCGTTTAAGACTGCACCGATAAATCTTTTGCGGGACGGACCCAGCAATACGGGAAAACCCAGATCTCTGAACACCGGAAGTGCGCGGATCAGGCAAAGTGATTCTTCTGTGCTTACCCCGAATCCGATGCCCGGATCAATCATAATCCGATCATCGGCAACTCCGGCTTTTCTGGCAATCCGTATGCTTTCCGTCAGATATTCCACGGCATCGGCAACAATATCTCCGGATTTTTCAACAAAATGTTCATCGAATGCGTTGAACATCATGATAAATCCCGCACCGGTACTGGCCGCAACCCCTGCGATATCCGGATCTCTTCTGGCTCCCCAGATGTCGTTGATAATGGAAGCTCCCGCCGCCATGGCCGCCTCTGCAACAGATGCTTTCCATGTGTCGACGGAGATCGGAATATGAATTTCCGCTGCAAGAGCACGTATGACCGGAATAATTCTTTCCGCCTCCTGCTCCGCCGGAACGGGCGTATGTCCGGGGCGTGTGGATTCTCCGCCGACATCAATCATGTCGGCACCTGCAGATGTCAGCAGCAGAGCGTGAGCGATTGCATCGGGAACGCAGTAAAATTGACCGCCGTCCGAAAATGAATCCGGAGTTACATTCAATATTCCCATTACATGTGTTTTTTCGTATATCGGCAGCAGAAAATTCCCCGCTCGAAAAAACGCATGAGGAACGCCTGGTTGTAAATAGGGCTGTACACCGCTGTTTGCGTTCATGATTTGCCTCTTAACTGATAAGATCAGTCGCGCGGGCGATTGATCAGTGACAATGCTTCTGCACGAGTCTTGGCGTCTGTTCTGCATCCGCCTCGCATCGCGGATGTTACCGTTCTGGATCCGGGTTTTCTGATACCCCGCATCGTCATACAGAGATGTTCCGCCTCGATGACGACACAAACCGACTGCGGATGAACTGCATTCTGAATCGTATCCGCAATCTCGGAAGTCAGTCGTTCCTGCAGCTGCGGTTTTCTGGACAGGGTGTCAACAATTCTGGCAACTTTTGACAATCCGAGGATTTGCCCGTCTTTCGGAATATAAACCACATGTGCTTTGCCGAAAAACGGGAGCAAGTGATGCTCGCACATGGAATAGAACGGAATATCTCCGATCAGAATCATTTCATCGTTGCCGGGTTCATGAAAAATCTTGATGTCGTCCTGAATGTCATGATGAAGACCCCAGAATACTTCGGCATACATATTTGCAACACGGAGAGGCGTCTCTTTCAGACCTTCCCTGTCGGGATTCTCTCCTACCGCAAGCAGAATTTCCCTGACCGCTTTCTCAATTCTCGGCAGATCCACAGGATTGCCATCCATTCCGGAACCATTAAAATCATCCTGATACAATTGCATATCCTCCTGTTGAACCTTTACGTGTCGGTACCGGATCCGAGCACCATCTGGCGATACTGCATCGGAGTCATTCCCATGTGTTTTCGAAATGCCACATTAAACCGCTGCGGGCTTGAAAATCCAACCTGAATTGCCACGCCGCTGACCTTAATGGATTTTTGCGCCAGAAGCTTGCAGGCATGGTTAACGCGAACCTGCATCAGGAAGCCCATCGGACTGATGCCGATCTCATCCCGAAATGCTCTGGTAAAATATCCCTGGCTCAAAAATACATAGGCGGCCGCATCGGCAACAGCAATGCCTCTGTCGTGGTTCTGCACAAGAAAATCCCGCGCGATCAGCACAAGTTCTCTGGCTTTCCCGTGTTTCACCCGCAGACTCTCTTCCCATTCTTCACGAAGCGCTCTCGACAAAGTAACCAGCAGTTCCATTGCAAGAAACTGCATCATAAGATCTTTGGCAAAGGCGTCCTGCATGCTTTCCTTCATGATCCGTTCAACCAGAGCCCCGATATCCTGACGGCTCTTCCCGGAAATAACGAGATACGGAGCCGCGGGTGAATCCTCACCCTCATCCCCTCTGGCAAAATCCAGAAAACTTTCGAGTGTTTTGGTCGAAATTCCACGAAGTGCAGACGGAACGGATGGTCCCGTCACCCGGCTCTCCTGACTCTGTCGTACATTTTCGGAAGTGATTCGAAGTGCGAGCTGCGCTTCGCGAATATCCTGTGAAAATCCAAAATACAGAACAACCGTATCGGCGTGCCCGCTGAGGATCTTGATGGCATGGTTTACATTGGGCCGGATAACCAGAGAAGATCCTCTCTCAAGAAGCACCGTTCTGCCGCCGATTTGAAATTCAGCTCTTCCTCCGCGAAGATACATCAGCTCATGAGACGAGTGTTTGCTTGCCGTCGGAAAAGGTGTGCTTTTTTCAAAATTATGTTCAATGCCCTCGAAAACCACCGGTATGGAACCGGATGCTTCCAGAATGCTTTTTTCAACTGCAGGCAGTAAATCCTCAAACATCTTGATGCACCTTTCAAAAATGCGTTTATTCAGAATATTCTAACATTTTCGCGCATAAACGTACACCGCATCGATCCGAGTTCGATCCGAGTTACCCGACCGGTCATTGAAAGAAGCGAATATTGTCGATATAAATGGAACCTTTCTTCTGAGGGTCGAGAACAGTCATCTCAAAATGTGTCAGCATCATCGGACAGGATTCCGAATAGGTCAGCTGCAGTGTCTGCCACATAAGACCTGTTTTTATCGTGACCGGACCGTCAAATCCGGCAACTTGAAATTCTTTGGTCTGCTGGTCCGGATTGAAGACATCGATTTTAACAGTACGAAAAGAGGAAAGATCCAGAGGCGCATAGAGTGATGCATACCGGAGAATCGGAGCAATCGAGAAAGCACCGCCTTCCGTGAAATATTCAATTCTCAAAGAACCGGATCCCTCGGTTCTGTTCAGTGTCTCGAGATATATAGTGCCGGATCCTCTGCACACTTCGTATACAGGAAGTACCGAAAAATCCGAGTCCGGTTTTTCGAGCCCGACAAAAGTGAGCTGCTCACAATGCGTAAATGTAAGATCCGGTGAATATCTGGAGGGTTCTCTGTCAAATCGAAACGGGACGACCGGCAGATCCGTCCTGCTCCGGAACGTGGCCTTGTGCGGAATCGGACTAAACCCATAGGTCACGCCGCGAGGGACGGAAATATCATCGTGCCATACCATGACTCGAACACCATGCAGGACTTTGGCCTGCGCGGGACGGTACACCCGGTCATCTCCGCAGACGGAAAATCCCCGAAGAACAGATTCGTTTTCAGCCAGCTTCAGGCCGTCATTTGTATTATCAAAGGAAAGCATGGCTTTGTTGCCGACGATTTCAACACCGTTGCATTCGGGAGACGACGTCGGCATCTTCGGGGTAAAATGGAGACCCATTGCAATAAAGGACAGACGTCTGCCAAGATAGAAAGTCATGGCTTTTTCCGGAAGCAGCATGTCATGCTGACTTAACACGCCGATCGGCATGGGAAGTTTTTGCCGAATGGCCGAGACAGCCTCATTAAACAGCGTCAGCCTGTAAGGATCGGCCGCATCCGCATATTCAGGGTGTGTGCGGAGCAGAATGAGCGATGGAATGTTTTGCCGGCTGGTTATTTTCCTGGGTCCGAAAACTTCTGCAAGATCCGCCAGAAGGACTCTCATCAGAGTGTCGTACCGGTCAGTAAAAAGACTGTCCTGCTGATCCGGCGCAAAAACAATTCCACGGATATTCATGTTCAGCAACGGCGCAATTTTGTGATTATACAGCAGCGTCATCCGGCGTTCCTGTGGAATGTCAGCGATAGGAATCGTCCTTTTCTCCGTATGGACAATCGGTATTTCTGCCATGATCTTCATATTGCCCGCGGAACTCACGGTTTTGTGCGCCAGATCCTGCCCGGGAGCAGCGGCAGGATTTACCTGCCCGGGTTCAGATGCAGGGTCAGCGGCGGTTTCCGCGGAAATGGCCGGCTCTTCTCCGACTCCGGAAAACCTGCGGCCCCACTCTTCTTCATCCAGATATAACTGCTTGTCATTCAGGATGGCGACGAGGTCCGGGTCCGATAGAAATGACTTCCGGGAAATCCAGCTGTAAATGGCTGATCCCTGCACAGCCAGATCAATAATTCCGATCGGATAATGAAGCTGATCGGCCAGATGATATGCCATGGAAAATCCGACCGCGGTTACACCTGCTAAAGCGGCACCGTCACGTACCGTAATCCAGGATGACTGCCGCAAGGATGATTTCGGCACGAAAGAACACGGTTCGTCGGTAGGCACCCCCTCGCGAAGGGATGTGAAAAAGCGAATCAGCTTCAGCGCGGAATCCTTAAGCGGAGTTCTCGGAGCGCCGGTCTTCGAAATCGGAACGGACAGAGGAACAGAACCGAAAAACAACCAGACATCTCCGCAGCGGAGGTCTTTCACCGTGATGGTCTCATTCGGAGTGCTGAAAATAAAAGTATAGGCGTCTGTAGAAGCCTTATAGGAAGGAAGCGAAAAATAGAAACTCCCGTTCTCATCCGCTCTGGTATCTTTACTATGAATAATACCGTAATCCGTATCCAGTTTGGATACTTTCCGTCCGTCCGTGGGGTCTTTCACGATTTCAAGTCGAATGGTAATGTGCCGTTGCGCTGATCCGTGAAGATGAAGCGGAACACCTTGTTGAAAAACCATTCCCGTAGACACCCAGGCCGGCAGTTGGATTGCATTTAATGACATAACGAATCCCCTATTCACCACAAATTCCAAACTTATTATACGCCAGTTAAGCTGTGCGGTAAATTGAAAAGAATCACATTCCTTTGTCTTTCTTTCAACTGGATTCGTTTCTCACTCATCAGCAAATATCAAGATAATCATACATTTCTTATGGTTGAAATTTGTATATATCATATTGACACGCAACCTTGATAAATTATAATTATTTTCATTAGTATTTATAAATAGGTAGATGCTAATAAAAAACATATTTGACTAAGGTCACAGCTGAAAGGGGGAAATTCATATGCCAGAAACAGGAATGCCCGATGAAGACCAGACCTGCCTCGACGAACACACATCCCGACACTTGGGGATAATTTTGAAGCGAGCACGACACAAAATGAGCTTGTCCCAAAACTCCCTGTCCGAAGCCGCAAATATTAATAATTCCTATTATTGTTCCATCGAAAGAGGCACCGTCAACGTGACTGTAAGGAAACTGATCTCAATATGTGATGGCTTACAAATTAAGCCGGAAGAAGTAATGAGAACTTTACATCATTTTCACGAATCAAAAAACGATTATGAAGATAGGAAAAAATAACAGATTTTTGCATATCATTGTTTGTATAGTAACCGCTTTTCCGAAGAATATGATAAACTCATAATTGCATTCCGGCATGTATCTTCAATCCGTCTGCCGGACTGACTCTAGGAGGAATCGAATATGGCTTCCACTATACAGACAGAAAATAACCAGATACATGCGCAATATGAAGACATAAAGCAGACATCCAAAGGCGACCCCATTCCCTTTTGTTCGCATATGCATATCCAAGGTCCGCGATGTGATGAGATCAGCGCTCACTATCATGAATATATCGAGATCATTTATGTGCTGGACGGTACTTTTATGGCTTCTGTCAACGGCCATGAGTTCAGCATTTCGGACGGCGATCTATTGCTGGTAAACGCCAAAGAACCCCACGCATTTCGCCGATTTCCATATTGCCGGTATATTTGTCTTCAGTTTGATCCATATCTGCTCTTCTCAACATCCAGAACGTCCTTTGAAGCCAGATATATCATGCCGTTCATTATGTCTTCTTCTTCTCCCCAGCGAGTGATTACTGCTGAAGAACTCAGCCAAACGAAAGTCGGATCCCTCGTCGAAGATGCCAACAGAGAATACAGCATACGCGAATATGGCTTTGAGCTTGCTGTTCGCTCCAACATTTGTCAGATTTTCCTATGGTTCCTTCGCAAATGGCATGCGCAGGGCGTCAATCTCGGAATTACCGCAACCATGCGCAACGAGGATATTGCCCGTTTGGAGAGTGTGCTTACGTTTATTGATGAGAATTACATGCGGACTGTGAGTGCGGAAAAAATGGCATCCATGTGCAATATGAGTTACAGCTATTTTTCCCGGTTCTTTAAATCATCGATCGGGAAAACATTCTCAGAGTATTTAACCTATGTGCGGGTTACTGAAGCGGAAAAGCTTCTTGTAAGTACTGGAATGAATGTAAGTCAGATTGCCATGGAAACCGGTTTCTCAAATGCGAGTTATTTCATTACTCAGTTTAAGAAACATCGTCAAATGACCCCTAAGAAATTCAAACAAAGGCTGTTGATGGAATCCTCTTCCTGAACAATTCCAATCCAAATAGAAAGACCGCCCCGAAGCTTTTGAAGTGCACCCCAAATGTTGGACGAAATAGTTCAATGTTTGGAGGTGCATCTTTATGACCAAGTATAGTCATGAGTTTAGGATCAAGATTGTTCAGGAGTTGGAATCAGGAAAGCCAGCTAAGGGGACGGCAAAAAAATATGGCATACCCGAAAAAGCGGTGCGTAGATGGTGGGCTAATTATTGCGAATCGGGCATCGAAGGCCTTGTTGGCCTGAAGCAAAAATATTCAGCAGAATTCAAGCTGTATGCTATTGAATATCGGCGGGCAAATGAATTATCCTATCTTCATGCAGCCGCGCAAGTGGGAATTCCGGCCGAGGGTACTTTATTTGCTTGGGAGAAGAAATATCTGGAATACGGAGTTGAGGCGCTGCAAGATACGAAGAAAGGTAGGCTACCTAAAGTGCCAAAGCAACCGCCTTCTAAGAAGCCACTGTCACAAGAAGAACAATTCAAGGAGCGCATTCAGCAACTCGAGATGGAGAATGCCTACCTAAAAAAATTGAACGCCTTAGTTGCCGAGCGGGAAAAATCCAAAAAGAAGACAAAGTAAGAGTTGTCTCGGAACTAAGGTGCGACTATCCGCTGGAAGCGCTTCTGAAACTCGCAGGAATCCCCAGGAGTACTTACTATGCTATTTACAAGCGATTGGATCGACAGGACAAGCACACAGATGTGCGGGCAGAGATACATGCCATTTGCTGTGAACATACCGGCCGTTACGGTTACAGACGCGTAGCAATGGAGCTTCACAACCGCGGTTACAACACAAACCACAAATTGGTAATGAAGCTGATGAAACAGGAACACCTGACATGTCGTGTTCGGATGAAGAAATATCGGTCGTACAAAGGAGAACTAGGAATGATCGCCCCGAACTTACTAAATCGGGACTTTCAGGCAGAGACACCCAACCAGAAATGGACGACAGACATTACAGAATTCAGTCTCTTTGGCCGCAAGCTATATCTGTCGCCTGTTCTGGATATGTACAACGGTGAAATTGTCAGCTATGAGATCTCAGAACATCCTGTTTTGGAGCAGGTAACCAACATGTTGAAGAAGGCATTTGCTAAGATTCCTGATAACACACAACTTATCTTCCACTCTGATCAGGGGTGGCAGTACCAACACAAATCGTACCAGAAGATGCTCCGTGAAAAAGGAATTCGTCAGAGCATGTCCCGAAAAGGAAATTGTTTGGATAACAGCGTGATGGAAAACTTCTTCGGTTTGCTAAAGTCTGAATTGCTGTATCTTCAGGAGTTTGACTCAATTGAGGATTTCCGGATGCAGCTTGAGGAATACATGG
>JADGQQ010000058.1 GCA_017881645.1 Clostridia bacterium | reverse complement strand
AATAGTTAGCGAAATCGAGATATAGATATGCCGAATAGAATTCTTTTGTGATCTGTTCGATGAGCCGTTTGGATACGCTTGCTGTAATCATAGACGTACACTCCTTTACGATGAAGAAAATAGCCGACGGCATTCTTCGAGCTGTGCTGAGAAACGGCGCGTTCCTCCATTCATCTAAAGTCAGTATAGTACGAATTATCTTGGATAAGCAACAAAATTACACGGCTGGGGGCGACGGGTTCCGTTCCGGTAAGAAGGATTTCCATATTTTCGAAGTGTATTTGCATTACCCTGCATCTCTGTTTTCCGGAACATATTCCAAAATGTCGCCCGGCTGACAGTCCAATGCTTTGCAGATAGCTTCAAGTGTTGAAAACCGGATGGCTTTTGCATGATCGTTCTTCAGGACGGATAAATTCGCAAGCGTCAGATCCACTTTCAAGGCAAGCTCCGACAGGCTCACCTTTCTCTGCGCCATGACAACATCCAGATGTAAATAAATCGGCATAGAGATCTCCTTTCAGATTGTGAGTTGATGCTCTTCCCAGATGATGCTTGCCTGTCTGAAAACCTCGGATAAAATCAGGGCCAGAAGCGCAAAAATTGCAAACATCCCGGCACAGAAAAGCGTAAGAGGTGTGATGTATACGACAACTTTTACCCAAAAGGCCGCAGACAGAAGGAGAAAAACAACGCCCACCGATCGCAGATACCGTGCATTCTCCGGGTCGAAAGGCAAGCCCTTCTCCAATGTCCGCATCAGACAATGTCCGAGCAGCAGCAATATGCATGTCAGTGTTCCGCACACGTAAAAGAACCACAAAAGAAATGTATGGTCTTCCGTTCCTTTGAATGTTCCCTGTAAAATACCGTCCAGCAAATGACTGAGTGCCCAGGGAAGAATAATTAGCATAACAAGATTTGCTGCAATCATAATATCGGTAAAAATACGAACGAAAAACGAAAGACTCACTTTCCCCATCATTTTCATAAATCCGACCAGCCTTTCACAAAGTATAGGCTTATCATACCGTCTGTTTAATCGAACCTCAAGACGTTTTTATTGAAATTCGATAAAAACGGAAGAACCGTCGTCTTTTCAACGATGCTGTATGCGGTTTCCCGTGTAAACAAGCAGAATATTATTGACTCGCTGAAGAACGACATGATGTGAATTATGCCCGGGTCAGCAATTCTTCGACTTTTTCGAGTGTCGGCGGATTGGACGCAATTGGATAACTTTCGCAGGCGATGCCCGCTGTCGCCGCGGCAAAACGTACGAGATCCAGGTCGTTCATTTTTTGATGCAGGGCATAAATCGCGCCTGCTTTGAATGTGTCCCCGGCACCGAGCGTACTGACGACCTGCACAGAAAAAGGAATGAATATTTGTACGGGGCCGCCTTTTCTGCCGTATATGATTTTCTTCGATCCGAAAGTGAAAATCACGAGTCCGTCGGAGTTCGCGGTGTAACGTTCAAACAGTTCGTCGATATCCTCGCCTGCATAGCTGCCGCGGATAAATTCATTGGAAATGACATTCACAGAGGAAAGATTGTGCAGAAGCGAATCATATTTGCAGTCGATCGTTACATACGGTTTATTCAGTTCATGTGCGATTTTGGCAACTTCTTCCGAGGCCTCTCCGAAAAACGGATCAAGTCCCACTGTATCAGCCGCTTCTATATCTTCCCGCTGCGGCATACTCCACAATTTCTTCGTGCGTGCAAAATACTCGATGAAACGGCCGAAACAGGTGCGCGTATTTTTATCAATAATGACCAGATCTTCCACTCCGTCAAATTCCGGGGAATTCACAAGCCGCGACATATCCACCCGCGTCTTTTCGAAAAAATCAGCGAGCGGCTGATAGGTGTTCCTTCCCTGATAATTTCCATCCATCCGGACCGTAAGTCCGAGACTGGAAAGAACGTTGGCGCAGCACCCGGTCTCTCCGCCGGGGAAACGAAAGCTTTGCGTGATTTCGGAATACTGGTCCGCCTCCGGATAATCGTCCCGAAGCAAATGGCTGGTCGTCATAAGTATCATGCCATAGAGATAGACATCTTTCTTTTTCATATGATCGCCTCCACTGCGTCTGTCAGGTGTTTGCATCCTTCAGAATGCCTTTCCCGATAAAAAGTACCAAAGCCGAAATTGCAAGATTGTAAACGATCGTCGCGAGATACGAGATGAAAAGCAGATTTTGATTGGAGAAATAGAAAATTGCCTGCAGTACGCCGAAAATAATGGCGGTCGGAACAACAAGGATCCCCGTGCAGATCAAATACAGAAAAGCACCCAGAATCTTCGAATTTGCACCGCCCTGGATACGCTGCGTCAGGATGGAAATGCTGATATACATCTGTGACATGGTTGCATAGAGAACAGCAGCCGCAGCAACGTACCAGATCGGAAGTCCGGCCAGTGCCGCAATGATCGAAAATGCAATCGCGCCCTCCACTAAGGACTTTACAACAGTCGAAAGATTTGAATAAAAAAGCTTCAGAACGGCCGATTCCGGAACCATATACAAAAATGGCTTGTTCAGTTCCTGCGTGAATTTACCCGTCATCGTCACGAAATACAACGTATAGATCAGCGCTGAAACCGCAATAATTTGCATTTCGATCGGCTTCATCTGACCTCTTTGTGCCAGATTGCGGAAAATGATGCCGCCGATCGCGGCAATCACAATCACAATAATCGAACTGAAATCCAAAAGCATCCGCCCCGTCCGGCGCTGCTCCGTAAGCTGCCGGTAGAAAAACACGCTCGCGCCCCTGCCTTTACCCATCAGACCGCTTTTCCCGGTCCGGGCGCGGAGATTCATATTCTTAGCACCTGCTTTTCCCTCTTTGAGAGCCTGCCGCATGTTGTACCGCATCTCTGTCGTCTGCAGAACATCCTCGTAATAATCGGAATTCGTTCTTCGAACTAAAGCAATGCACAGCGCCGGGAAAAAAGCCGTCAGCAGAAGAAAAAGAACCGCACTTACAATATCACCGTTGATCAGTCCGAATATGTAGGCGTTCATCCAGCCGACAACAGGAAAAAAGCTGACCGCGGAAAGACCGAAGAAATCAATCACGGCTTTCATCTGTCCGCCGTTTGCAGCCAGATACACAATGAGTGCCATTGCGATCAGGCCGATCAAACCGTACATAACGATATTTCCCGCACGGCGCCGCTTCGGATACGGCGCCGTAAGCGAATAAGTGCAGAGTGATAGAATCTGAGAGACAAGCAGCAGAAAAAACCAACCGCTTATGAGGGCGAAAATTCCGAGAGCTTTCAGATGCAGCAGATTTCGCATGTTGGGTATTTGAAAACACATAAAAAGTGTCGCCATGGAACTGACGCCCATCTGTCGGATCACACCGTACATCAGGACAATCTGCGGCCGGATCGGAGATGTAAAGATCATATTTACATCCGGCATCGAAAAGAAAGTCGACCCCTGTTTGAGTCCTTTTGAGATCGTATTATAGGCAATAAATCCAAGGAGGCCGAATGCTCCGGCACGAATAAGATCCAAACTTACCGAACCCGCCCGGCTGCCGCCCGAAATCATCGACATCAGCATGATTCCTGCAAAAATAATCCCGACAATCAGCATTACAGGCTTCTTCACGAGTTGAAAAAACGCATTCTTCATTGAAGTTATGAGCAGATACGAAAGAGCTCTCATTCCCTTCCCTCCGTAATCGAAAAGAAGAGATCCTCCAGACTTCCGTGTTCGCCGGCATTTTCCGTTTTCCTGTCGCGCGTGGCTACGATGTGTCCGTTCACCATGATGAACGCCTTATCCCATAATCCTTCCACGCTGTCGATCATGTGCGTCGATACAAAAATTGCCGTTCCCTTATCCCGGAGGCCGGTCAGTATTAACTTTAATTCCTTAATGGCGTGCGGATCCAACCCGACCAGGGGTTCATCCAGAAGCAGCATTCTCGGCCGGGGAAGAAGTGCGCACATGATACTGACCTTCTGCTGCATGCCCTTGGAAAGTTCTTTGCCAAGCTTCTTTCTCTTGTCGTCCAATTCAAGACGAACCATCAGTTCGTCGGCATAAGCTTCTGCGCTTTTGTTCAGGCGGTATGCACGAATGATGAATTCCGCATGTTCTTCTACTGTGAGAAGCTCATAGAGCGCCGGAATTTCCGGCACATATCCCATAATTCTCTTCGCCGCTTCACTCTTATTATTCAGTCCGTTTATTTCAATATTACCGGAAAAACGAAGCAGCCCCATAATGCATTTGATCGCTGTCGATTTGCCGGCGCCGTTCGGTCCGAGCAGCACACCCATTTCTCCTGAATCCAGTGAAAAATTCAAATTCTCATTTGCAAGGGTCGAGCCGTACTTCTTCGTCAGATTTGATACGATCAGCATGATAGACCTCCCGGGTCTTTCTTGTCTTCGTGCACATGTATGCATGAAAACATGACAGATATACCAAGAGTCATGATACCAAATTTATGCTTCTTTGTCTTGCACGGTGTTAGTTTTT
>JADGQQ010000057.1 GCA_017881645.1 Clostridia bacterium | reverse complement strand
TTTGTACCGTTCGGCGGCGGATTCTTCGGTGCGAAACCCGTAGTATTCATTCCTGTTTTCCCCGGTACAAACTGTGAATATGATTCAGCAGATGCTTTTACTAAGGCAGGTGCGATCGTTGATGTGATGGTGATCCGCAACCGCACATCGAAAGAAATATCCGAGTCCCTTTTTGAGATGAGCAGGCGAATTGTACTGGCTAATATGATCATGATTCCCGGTGGGTTTTCCGGCGGCGATGAGCCGGAAGGATCCGGCAAATTTATAGCAACCGCTTTTCGAAATCCTTATATAACGGCAGCTGTGCGCGATTTGCTTCACAACCGTGACGGACTTATGCTTGGAATATGCAATGGTTTTCAAGCGCTCATTAAGTTGGGACTTCTTCCTTACGGAGATATCCTGCCGCTGGAACCGGACGGTCCAACACTTACCTTTAACCGCATCGGACGTCACCAATCCGGATATGTTACGACCAAAGTAGTAGCCAATGAATCACCCTGGCTGTCGCTTACTAAATCCGGAGAACTTTACGAGATTCCAATATCTCATGGTGAAGGACGCTTCTATGCTTCCGATGAACTTACTTCTAAACTCTATAAAAATGGCCAGATCGTAACACAATATGTCGATGACAGGGGAGAACCGACTATGGATACCTTTTTCAATCCGAATGGATCGGTACAGGCGGTGGAAGGAATTGTCAGTCCTGACGGCCGGATCTTCGGGAAAATGGGGCACTCTGAAAGAGTTGGTGAATCAATTGCTAAAAATATTCCGGGTATGAAAGACCAGCGTATTTTCGAAGCTGGCGTAAGGTATTTTAGCTAATGGATAAGAAGAGATGTATTGAGCTCATTAAAAAGCATATCATTCTTCCGACACATAGTCTGGGGCAGAATTTTCTGGTAGATGAGGAAGCAGCCCGGGACATTGTACAGGCCGCAGGAATAACATCGAATGATGCAGTTCTTGAAATTGGATCCGGTCTCGGGGCACTGACGGAAATAATGGCGGAGCAGGCGCGTTTTGTAAATGCTGTTGAAATTGACAATCATCTTCTGGATGCTCTCCGGGAGACGCTGCTGGATCGGCAGAATGTTAAGATCATCTGTCAGGATTTTCTGAAACTTTCCAAAAAATCAATATTTGATGCATCCGGAAAAACGGATATCGTCGTTTCCAATCTGCCGTACTATGTAATGACGCCTATTATGATGAAGCTGTTTCGTGAATGGGATGATGTTAGAACAATGGTTTTCACGGTTGAGGCGGCTGCATGTGATCGTGTGTTTTCCAATCCGGGCAGCAAACATTACGGACCGCTTTCCATCATGTCGAGTCTTTTCGGAACCAAAGAGATACTATTCGAACTTGACTCGAAATCATTTCATCCGGCGCCTCACACGCAGTCGGTTGTGATTCGGTTTACAAACAGCTGCGTTCTGCAGTCAGCTCCCAGCGCGCTCTTTCCGCTGGTAAACGCAGCTTTTTCGCAGAGAAGAAAAACTCTCCTGAATTCGCTTTCCACAAGCGGACTTTTCCCCGACGGCAAGAAGCAGGTTGAGGAACTCCTTGAACAGCTGCAAATTGACCGCAACACGAGAGCTGAGCAATTAATACCGGATGAGTATGTTCGAATTGCACGTGAACTGATTCAAAAATGATGGCCGAAATTCACTCAAATGATTTTCATTTTGCATGAACACAACATCTAACTTTCGTATTTAGTCGAAAAATTCGCTTTTGTATAAGAATGCACAATGAAACTTGCAATATTGCCATATAATTTTTTCAAAATACATCTACACATAAAGAAAATGTAATGGTATTATGATTGTGTTGCGTTTTCAGTATTGCAGTTATGAAAGGATGGTAGCAAATGATAGTTACAAATAAGTATGTTAAAGAGTGGGTCGATAAGATGGCTCTGCTCACAAAGCCTGATCATATTGTTTGGCTTGATGGTTCTCTTGAAGAGAAGCATAAACTCGAGGAGGAATGTGTTACTTCCGGTGAGATGACAAAGCTTAACGAAGAACTTCTTCCGGGTTGCTTCTATCACCGTACGGCTGCAAATGATGTAGCCCGTGTCGAAGATCGTACGTTTATCTGTTCCAGAACGAAAGAAGAGGCCGGCCCTACCAATAACTGGATGGACCCAGCCGAAATGTATGCAAAACTCACACCTCTGTTCGATGGCTGTATGAAGGGCCGTACAATGTACGTACTTCCTTATATCATGGGACCTGCAGGTTCTCCGCTTTCAAAGGTTGGCGTTGAACTGACGGACAGCCGTTATGTTGTTCTCAACATGCGTATTGTAACCCGTATGGGCGATATTGCATGGAAACAGCTTGGTGATGATGCTGAATTTGTAAAGGGTCTTCATGCCAAAGCAAATATAGATGCAGAAAATCGCTACATTGCACACTTTCCTCAGGATTATACAATCTGGTCCATCAACTCCGGTTACGGCGGCAATGTTATCCTGGCAAAGAAGTGTTTTGCTCTTCGTATTGCCTCCGTTCTTGCGAAAGAACAGGATTGGATGGCGGAGCACATGCTGATTCTCGGTATTGAGACCGTTGCAACAGGGAAGACACAGTACATCACAGGTGCATTCCCTTCAGCTTGCGGCAAGACGAATCTGGCCATGCTGATTCCTCCGGCGTATGCAAAGGGATATAAAGTCTATACAGTCGGTGACGATATTGCATGGATGCGTCCTTTCCCGGACGGTCATCTCTATGCCATCAATCCTGAGAACGGCTTCTTCGGCGTTGCTCCCGGAACATCCATGGAATCCAACCCGAATGCACTTCTTACGACAAAGTCCAATACTATTTTCACGAATGTTGCTCTTACTGATGATAAGAACGTATGGTGGAAGGGCATGGGCGTACCGGCTCCTGACCATATGATTGACTGGCTCGGAAAAGACTGGAACAAGGGTGTTGATGATGAGAAGAATGCTGCTCATGCAAACAGCCGATTTACAACGCCTGCTTCCCAGTGTCCTTGCATTTCCCCTGAGTGGGAAGATCCGCAGGGCGTACCGATTTCTGCAATCCTTTTCGGCGGCAGAAGAGCCAAGACAGCACCGCTCGTTTATCAGTCATTTGACTGGAATCACGGTGTATTTGTCGGCGCAACGATGGCTTCAGAGACAACGGCTGCAGCTGCAGGACAAGTCGGCGTAGTCCGTCGTGACCCGATGGCCATGAAGCCTTTCATCGGTTACAATGCCGGTGACTATTTTGCACATTGGCTGCACATGGGAACTCTCATTGAGAAGAAGCCCTTAATCTTCAATGTGAACTGGTTTAAGCTTGACGAGAACGGCAAATTTATGTGGCCCGGATACGGCGACAACTTCCGTGTTCTCGAATGGATTCTCAAACGCTGCAACAATGAAGTAGATGCAAGGACAACGCCTGTCGGGTATGTTCCTTATGCTAAGGACATTGATCTCACAGGTCTTGACGGCTTTACAACAGCCGATATTGAGAACCTTCTGGTCATCGATAAAGACGTATGGGCAGAAGAGATTGCCGGCATTGAAAAGCATTTTGCAGAATTTAAAAAACTTCCCGAAGAAATGGGCAGACAACTGGATGCACTCAAATCCCGTTTTGCTGCTCTTTGAATCATTTTCGAACATTAAAAACGGATACAGGCTGTCTTTTCGAAGGCAGCCTGTATTTTTATAAGATTGAAACTCATTTGTAAGATTTGTACGGTATAATAATGCAGGAAAGGTGGGTGTTGTATGGCAACTTCAGATAAAGATCGAAGCATATATCATAAATTCTCCAGAAAGAGTGATCCCTCGGAGCCTGCCGGAACTCCTTCCGCATCTTTTCCTAAAATGGCTCAGTATCAGCAATTGCAGAGACGTAGTATCCCGCAGCCCAAGACTGCTGATAATGAAGTACCGTGCAGGGTACCGGTTACAATCGGCGGAATGCAATACAGACTGATGGCTCCGGACCGAAGCGGGGAAAAATACATTAAGGAAATTGCAGATAAAGCCGATCAGATGATACGGCAGATATTGAAGAACAGTCCGGGCATGTCTCTGATGAATGTTACCGTTTTGTCTCTGGTAAATGCGCTGGATGAACTTCGTCAGAGAGAAACACAGACGAATGATCTTGAACAGGAAATTACGCAGTATTCTTCGACGATAGAATCCAATAAAGTTCACATGATGCATCTTCGTGAAATCAACTGGGAACTCAAAAAAGAAGTGCTTCGTCTCCAATCAATCATCGATTCGATGGAAAATGACGATGCCGAAGCTTACGCGAATCTATCAAAACAGCATATGCTGCCCTTAGAAGAACTCGCATTTGATGTTCTGGAAGAGGACGAACTGGAGACAGATGATGAATAGGCCTGAATTACTTGCTCCTGCAGGTTCCATGGAATCTTTGCGCGCTGCGGTCGACAATGGTGCAGACGCAGTTTATCTGGGTGTCGGTGCCTTTAATGCACGAATTAATGCTCAGAATTTTACTATGGAAGAACTGCCCGAAGCAGTTGGATATGCACATCTTCATAGCGTTCTTGTCTATTTGACATTAAATACACTTATTCATGACAGTGAAATCGAAGATGCGCTTCAATTAGCCGTTCAAGCATATGAGACCGGTGTCGATGCAATTATTGTGCAGGACATTGGCTTGACAAGACTTCTCTGCAGCAAATATCCCTATATTCCTCTGCATGCCAGTACACAAATGAATTTGTTTTCTCATGAATCAATTCAATGGGCAAAAGACCATCATTTGAAGCGTATTGTTTTGCCGCGTGAATTGTCCGCTGATGAAATACGCAGCAGAACCGCTGAGGCAGCAGAATCAGGTCTCGAAATTGAAGTATTCATTCATGGTGCGCTTTGTGTATCCTATTCCGGTCTGTGTCTTTTTAGCGCTATGAACGGGAACGGTGCCAGAAGCGGCAATCGCGGACTTTGCGCACAGCCATGCCGTACCCGTTTCAAATTATTGACATCCGCAGGAAGCGAATCTTTGCCTGCGCGACTGCTGTCACCTAAGGATCAAAGCGGTGCTGACTTTCTCCGTGAATTGATTCGCGCCGGGGTGCATTCATTTAAAATTGAAGGCCGGATGAAAGAAGCATCTTATGTGGCAGTAACTGTCAGAGCGTATAGAGAGTTGATTGACAGTATCCTTGCCGGAGAAGATGCTGCGTTCGCTGAAGAACGGCGGAAGAATCATTTGTTGCTGGCATTTAACCGCGGCGGAAGTTTTACGTCGCAATACCTTCAGGGAGTTAAAAAGGGCGATCTGCTTTCCGGAGAATACAGCGGACGATACGGCGTTCTTCTTGGAGTCGTAATAAAGAGAAATCCGCGTCTCGGTACACTTACTCTTCGTCATTCGAATGCTGCAATTCCGGTTCGAGGAGATTATCTGTCCATTCGCATGAAAGAAGCAGAGATAGCTAGTTTTCCAATTGGTTCCATTGAAGTCATGGGAGATGTCTTACAAGTCAAAGGTCTACATCCGCAAATGATCGAAAAAGTTCCGGACGGAGCATCCGTATACCAAATGTCTGAAGTATCCTATACAAGAGATCTTTTATCAGGAAAAACAGCACAAAAGACTCCGATCCGCATGCATCTTGTGCGGAACAAAAATAATGCGGAAAATCTGGATCTGATACTTACCGTGACTGAAGGCATCTGGCAGAATTTGCAGACAACATATTCAGTTCAGATTATACCCAATGAATCATCGCCGGAATTATCCGTCTCCCGCATATCCGAACAGCTCATGAAATCAAAATCATCGCCATTTTCCATTGTGTTCCTTGAAGTTCAGCCGGATATTTCTTTGTGTGTTCCGGTCTCGGTTATTAATGACATTCGACGACAGGGATTCTCGGCACTGGAACAGTTAATCCTGGATGCAAAACATTCGCTTACAAAAGAGATTCCTGTGGCTGCTAATTATCCTGCATTATCCGCGTTGATTCCGGACGAGCAAAATTCCGGCGTCATACAGGGCCCTATACATGACATTATCCATGTCAATTATTTGGATCTCAATCGGTTGTCTGCCGGATCTTTGTCCGTCGGTGCAGATTATTATAGTTTTTCCATATTCCAATGTCTGACGGAATCCGGCACGCAGGCGATAAAATCTATACTTCAGGATGAGCCCGATGCAAAAGTATTGTTATGGCTTCCGGGAGCGTATAAAGATAATGTTGCAAGGATCGTTCATCAAGCCATACAAGCTGTGAAAGCCACATGCGGTGATTCGTTTGCCGGCATGGTTTCGACTAATCTGCAGGCTGGTACGGGCACATTATGGATCAGCGGATTTGCGAACCTGTATAATACCGAGTCCGTCATCGAAGCATTTTCAATGCACCCGTTTGCATTTGCTCCGTCATATGAACTGAAGGATCGCGAAATACAGGAAATTCTTGAAAAACTGAGGTCTTCGGAAGACATCAGGTCAACCTATATTTCGCTTCACAGATACGGGCGTATCGAATGGATGCAGACAGAATTCTGTCCGGTCGGGAAACACGTATCAGGCTGCAGAAAATGCAATGAAGATTCACTTTTCTTTTCGCTTCGGACGCAGAACCCTGAAGATGAAGATTCATTAAAAGGGAAAACACTTCCGGTCATTACGCATTCCGGACCATGCACAGCTGATATACTTGGGCCTTTGCATGCTTCTGTAAGTGATGAGTTGCTTCAAACCTGCAGGAACATTGGCATTCCGATATCGCATACACTTCGCTTTCTTGACGAATCACCAGAAGACCGTAGACAAATCGTTCAAAATATCCGTTCTTCAATTTCAGTATAGAAAGGACGCTTTTATGGAAGAAAAGATCGATGCGGTTTGCGTACATATTATGAGAATGCGCCCAACGTGTGTAATTCCATCCTATGCGCATGTTCACGATGCCGGAATGGATTTGTATGCTGCTGAAGAAGTAATTCTTCAGCCCGGAGAGACAAAATTGATCCCGACAGGTCTGGCTATGGCAATTCCTGAGGGATATGAAGCACAAATTCGTCCCCGCAGCGGCATATCGCTTCGAACTATGCTTCGAATTCCTAACAGTCCGGGCACCATTGATTCGGGATATAGAGACGAAATTTGCATTATTATGCACAATGCTTCCTATCTGCCTCATATGAGCGATGATTCCGTACGCCTTTTGTTGGATGAGCGGACTAACCGGCACGGTACATACAAGATACGAATCGGAGATAAAATTGCACAAATGGTTTTTGCCAAAGTTTCTCAGGCATCTTTTCTGGAAGTATCGTCTCTCGATGAAATTGGCAGTAATCGTATGGGCGGCTTTGGTTCGACCGGAGTCTGATATTCATTCAATTATCATTCAAATGGTTTTCAAATCAAGGGTAGTAACTCGTCTTTTGAAATGGTAAAATTATTACGCTCTTAGTCGATGCAGGAAAAATGATATTTGTAACTTGCATCGATTTTTTGTGTGCGGCAAAATCGTAAGAGTAATAGAGCTATTTCAGGAAGGAGGAGAATATTATGTTGGAAATGTATGTCACAAAGCAAATCGCCGTAAAAGGAAAGATGGTGAATCATCTCGAACGAATTGACGAAATTCGCGATGATTGCTGGATCAACATGTATGCTCCTACCGAGGATGAACTGCATCATGTTGAAGAGAAAACCGGACTGCCTTCCGAATTCCTGAGATACCCGCTTGACGAAGAAGAGAGACCGCGTATTGATCTTGATGACGATACGGGTGATGTTCTCCTGATCATTGATATTCCGTATGTTCGAAAAGAAGGCCAGAATATTCATTATGAGACCGCTCCATTGGGAATCATTATTATGAAGCATAACCTTCTTACAATTTCTCTGCGGGATGCACCGGTTCTTGATCAATTTTCCGCGAATCGTGTGCGCGATTTTATTGTAAACTTCCGCACGCGCTTTGCCTACCAGATCCTTCTGGCCGGAGCCAAGGATTACCTGAAACTTTTGAGATATATGGATAAGACATTAGACGCATCCGAGAGAGAACTCGCCAAATCCATCAGTAATAAGGACTTGTATAAACATCTTGAGCTTGGCAAATCGTTGATCTACTTTTCAACATCTCTTAAATCGAATGAAGCGGTGCTTGAGAAGCTTATGAGAGGCCGTATTGTTAAACAGTATGAGGATGATGAAGATCTTCTGGAAGATGTACTCATTGAGTTCAAACAGGCTCGTGAGATGGCTGATATTTATGCTTCCATTGTAAACGGCACGATGGATGCCTATGCGTCCATTATCAATAACAATATGAACGTTATCATGAAAATTATGGCCGCAGCAACGATCGTTCTATCTGTACCCACCGTTATCACCAGCTTTTTCGGACAGAACGTACCGATGCCCTGGAATAACGATTTTAGATCACAGCCGCTTCCGTTTATTGGCGTTCTTGTTTTTTGCGTCATCTGCATCGTTGGAACCGTTGTTATTTTAAAGCGCAAACGGATGCTTTAGAAGAAGGGAACAGGATATGGCAAAGGGAGTAAGCCGCCAATCAGGGGCTCGGATCAGTATACCTCGCATCATTGTTCGACTGGCTCTTGTATTAAGCATTATCGCAATATTCCTTATTTCAGGCATAGCTCTTACGGCCAATACAGCCAATCAAATGATGAGTCTGGATAAGAAGGAATTATCCAATATTCCGTCAAATATCCTTCCGAACTATTCTCCTACGAGTTTTATTTCATTTGATCAGCAGACACATTTGTCGGGCTGGTTTTTTAAGACGGACCATCCGAAAAGTACAATCATTCTTGTTCATGATACTTCGTCAAATCGTATGCCGTTTGATGTAGATACGGTAGATCTTGTCGAAGACATGCTGCATGCGGGTTATAATGTGTTTCTTTTTGATTTGCGAAACAGCGGTGAGTCTGACGGAACCATTTCCGGATACGGATATCTGGAATGGAAAGACGTTATCGGAGCGATTGATCAGGTTCGAAAGATATCGGTCACTACAAACGTTATTTTGTACGGCGTTGGATCAGGATGCTCATCTGCTTTGCTTGCTCTGGATAAGCTTCCGGCTGCAGGTGAGTACAACAAAAATTACGACAAGAATATAGAAGATTTAGCTTTTGACAGAAGTTATGTAGTCGGACTCATTTTGGATTCACCGGCAAAAAATTCGGATGATTATATTCGCCCCAAAGTCAAAGAAGCGAGTCAATTCGGCTTTTTGACGCAATATACAGTTCCCTATGCGATCCGTATTTCAGCAGGTGAAAAATCCAGTGTAAACCTGTCAGCTGAAATATCACGGCTTCAAATACCTATATGCATCCTGTATGGCGATCAGGATAAGTTTATCGGAGCCGACAAAATTTCACAGATTGTAGCGGAACGGGAGCGTCTGCATCCGAGTACTACATCCTCCCATGTTTTTCCCGGTGCGGGATATGTTGGATCCTATGAATCCGATCCGGTTCAATACAGACAATCGATCCTTGATTTTTTATCCGTTCACTTTCAATAATGATTCATATGGAGGAAGTAAAATGACATGGTGGCAGGCAATCATATTCGGTCTTGTGCAGGGGATAACGGAATTCCTTCCGGTTTCAAGTTCGGGACATCTCGTATTAACTGAAAAACTCATGGGGATCCAACATCAAGATCTGCTGGCTTTTTATTCGCTTCTACATGTTGGAACACTCATTGCCGTATTTGTTGTCATGCGTCGTGAGATTGCTGCTATTCTTAAGAATATTTTCGGGAAGATGACTTGGCTTTTGCTTGTGTCAACGATACCTGCAGTTCTATTTGCTGTTCTTGGGAAAGATCTCATTGATAAGGCTTTTGGCGGAAGGACCCTGGGAATCGAATTTGTTTTTACCGGAATTATTCTTCTTGCCGCGCTAATGGTTAAGGAAGGTACGAAAACAATAGACGAAATAAGCTGGCTTGACGCCCTGATTGCCGGTATTGGCCAGGCGATTGCCATTCTTCCGGCAGTATCCCGTTCGGGTACGGTTCTGGCGGCGTTATTGTTTCGAAAAGTAAAAAGAGAAGATGCGATCCGGTTCGCTTTTCTCATGTCTATTCCAGCTATTCTCGGTTCATTTCTTTTGGATATGCTGGATTTATTTCAAGGAAAATCAACTCTGACAACTGATCAGACTTTGCCGATAGTCATCGGAATTGCTGCTGCCGGACTCTCCGGATATGCAGTAATGCGGCTTATGATCAAAAAACTCACACGAACCGGTATTGCCATCTGCGGAGGTTATGTGGCAATATTGGGAATATTGATTCTTATGGATCAAAATATTTTCCATATTGTATTCAAATGATACTTCTTACAGGAGATGCAGAATGAACACCATACTTACAATGGGAATCGAATCTTCATGTGACGAGACGAGTTGCTCCGTTGTAAAGGACGGCAGGCATATTTTGTCGAATGTCATTGCCTCACAGGCGGATTTTCATTCGGTATACGGAGGGGTTGTTCCTGAACTTGCTTCACGTATGCACGTTGAAGCCATTCTGCCCACCATTAAGCAAGCAATGACAGAGGCATCTGTTACTTACCGTGAACTTTCTGCAGTATGCGTAACAAAAGGTCCCGGGCTTGTGGGTGCCCTTCTTGTTGGTATTTCAGCAGCGAAAGGTATTTCTGAAGTTACCGGACTTCCTATTGTTGGCGTAGGACATATTGAAGGTCATATTGCCGCAAATTACTTGTCGGACATGACTCTGGAACCGCCATTCATTTGTCTTGTCGTTTCCGGCGGACACAGCCACATCGTGTACGTATCTGATTACGGGGCGTATGAGATTCTGGCAAGAACACGTGATGATGCTGCCGGTGAAGCTTTCGACAAAATTGCACGGGCCATCGGACTAGGTTATCCTGGAGGTCCGAAGATCGACCTCGCCGCAAGGGACGGTAATCCGAATCGATTTGTTTTTCCGCAGACACGTTTTCAAGGATCGCTGGA
>JADGQQ010000056.1 GCA_017881645.1 Clostridia bacterium | reverse complement strand
TGGAAACATGATCGATCGAATCCAATATGAATGAAAATGTGCGCTGAACCGCGCAAGTAACCGGATATAAATTACGGCGTCGGTGTCGGTGCCGGGGTCGTAACGGAAGTAGGAATATCGCCGATGGAAGCATCGGTGTCAACCGTGCCGGTACTTGACGAATCACTTATTCCAAAATACGCCATAAGCAGTTTCTTTGCGATGACAGATGTCTGCGCTCCGTATTCTCCCTTTTCTACAACAAATGCAATAGCTACCTGAGGGTCATCCGCAGGAGCATAGCAAACAAATAGACCGTTCGAATATTCTTTGTTCGCAGTCTCAAATCCGGTTTCTGCTGTTCCTGTCTTACACGCGATTTTGATCGGAAAGTTCAGAAATGTATCGCGTGCCGTACCCTCATCGGTTGACACTACAGCTTCCATGCCGGCCTTAATGGCAGCCAATGTACTCTGGCTGATGCCGACCGGAGTAACCGCTGTCGAACCGGTATACAATACGGTTCCGTCTTCCGCCGTGACTTCCTTGATAACATGCGGAGTTACAAGATTATCCGTTGCGAGGGCTGCAGTATATCTTGCCAGCTGCAGAATCGTAAAATCATTGTCAAACTGACCGATGGCGCTTTGCGCGGTATCCGCAGGAAACCATGTCTTATCATATTCCTGCACACGAAGGAGTCTCTTTGTCTCGCGGCTGGCTCTTGTTCCGGCAAATTCACCGGGAAGATCCACGCCGCTCAATTCGCCGAGCCCCAATTTTTTGCCCCATTCATCGATCGCATCGATTCCTGTAGCAACGCCAAGTTTCTGGAAATAAATATTGCAGGAGGTCGCAAAAGCCCGGGAGAGTGTCAGCGGACCATGTCCTCCCACCGGTCTCTCATGACATGTAAATTTCCAGCCGCCGATTTCAACAGGACTTGTACATACAAGCGTATTGCTGCCTGGAGAAATGACCTTTGTTTCAAGCGCTGCTACAGCAGTTACCATCTTAAATGTGGACCCCGGCGCATATTGGGACATGATGGCCCGATTCCAGAGCGGCGTATCATCTTTGGTTATTTTTTCATATTTCCCGACTCCAAGGTAGTATTTCACCTGTTCCGCTGCCTGTGTATCACCTTCCATGGATAAAACAAAGTCACTGGGATCAAAATTCGGGTAGGAAACCATGGCCAGAATATCGCCGGTTTTTACATCCAGCATGACGCCTGCTCCTGCGGATGCAGTTTTGTTGCCGGTCTTGCGTACAAGTTCATCTGCTGCAGCCGATGCGATATAATCCTTAATACCATCCAGCAGCACCTTCTGATACCTTGAATCAATAGTAAGCGTTACATTCGCTCCGGGGATCGGATCCGTACCAATACTTTCGGAATAATAACTTCCTTTGTCTCCTGCGTCCGTCCAGATATTGTATGCCTTCATTCCGGACTGCCCATGCAGATAACGCTCCATCTGCGACTCGATACCGGCTTGTCCGACAACGTCGTCCGAAGAATATCCCATGCTCTGCAGCTGTGTAAGTCCGTCCTGCGAGATTTTGCCTACATACCCGACAACATGCGAGGAGACTTCCGCCAAGGGCGAATACACTCTTCGATAGTCTTTAGACGCAATAATGCCCTTATATTTGAAGTTTTGCTCCAGAAGAAGCTGAATAAGACTCTGCGGAACATCCGTTGCTATTTTGACCGGCGTTCCTGTTGAATAAGCCCAACTATCGGCAAACATTTGATAACGGATCACAGCGATGCGATAGGCTTCATCGGGAGAATAGGATTCATCAATGTTAAATTTAGCCCTGAGATACAGGAAAAATATCTGCGGGTCGCTCATCACATATCCATCAGAGTATGTTACAACTTTTGCCGTCTTGGGCTCCTTTAAATTGAAGAGATTTTTACTGACCTGCCAAGATGTTATCTCGTCCGGCGTTTTCTGAAAAGCATATGGATTGATTGTCAGATAATTTGATAAATCCGTGACAGAAACCGCATTATACTGGTCAAACAGATACGATAATTCGAGCAGCATGGCATTCAAATCGGTATCGTTCATACCTGCATTGGCAATCAGAAGTGTATTTACTTCTTCGGATGACGCCAGTGACACTCCGTTACGGTCCGTGATATTTCCACGGGGAGCATTAACGGAATACTGCATCGGAACTCCGGCTGAATTCGACAATGCATTTTCAGAATAATTTGAAAACTGAAGTGATGCAGTCATGATCAGAATAATTACCCCGAAGGAACAGAGAATCATTCCCAATATCGCGAAGCGGCTTGTCAGGAATGAATATATCGTAGTCGCAGGCCCCGACTTTTCGACGTTGCCTGCATCCACATGATCGTGATCAAAAACATAAATTCCATTATCCTTTATCTGATTTGCCATACTTCCTCCGATGAAGATCTATTATCATCCAAAGATCTTCTGACACCTTTCCGATAGGGTCCCGCATATGTAAGCAAAAGGACCATTGGAACTGAAATGACCAGGTTAATCAGAATCTGCGGGAGAATACTGTTCAAAACAATAGCCGATAACGGCAGATAATTATTGTCATGGTTCATGATCAGCGGTACAAGGTAGTACAGCAAATGACCGATCACCTTATAGGCAAGCGTAAGTATGAATACTTGAACAAATCCAAGTGCAATCCTGCTGTGAAATCTTTTTGAAAAGAGGAGCGATGAAATAATGCCGGCATACAGCAAGATCAGCATACCCGTTCCAAGCGTCGGGCTTGCAAGCATATCTCTTAGAAATCCCATAATGAGACCTACAACCGCACCATCCGTGGTCCCGTACAAATACCCGGTCAGAATCACGAAAACCATCATAAAATCAGCCACCTGACCGCGAAAAGACAGAGCCATCGGAAATGTCACCTGCAGCGAAGAAAAAAACAATATGCAAACCGCATATACGACGATTTGACGGATCCGATCATTTCTGGCCAGTTTTGATTCCTCCCGTTCTCTTCCTTAGGGTGCTGGTATCGGCGTCGGCGCCGGGGTAACAGATGCCGCCGTATCCGAAACGTCTTTGGGAATCAGCACAAACAAGTCCCGAAGACTCGAAATATCCGTATAGGGCTTTAGTGTAGCGGATCGCAGAAGTTCTGACGTATTATCAACGGAAACAATCACTCCGATGGGGATTCCCGCCGGAAACAATCCTCCGACTCCGCTGGTAACCAGTACATCCCCCACCTTAAGTTCAACATTTTCAGGGATCAGATCCACTTTACACAGGCCTTCGGTCTTGAGTTCAAATTCGCCGTGGACATGCACTACGGCACCATTTACCGCGTCAACTTTGGCACTGACAGAAAAACCTTCGTGAAGAATTGGAAGAACCTTGGCGGAAGATGTGTCGGTGGACAGCACGCGCCCAACAAGATTCATCTGTGAATCGACGACCGCATACGAATTCGTTCCGGAAATCGAAACACCGTTATTGCTTCCCGTATCGATACGAATAACACTGAACCATTCATCCGCTTCACGCGTCAAAATGGATGCGCCATAAATTTCATAGTTCTCAAAAGTGTCTTTTATGTGAAACGCATCTTTGAGTTCCTGCCATCGCTTACCTGCTTCTTCATCCTGCTGAACCTGATACTGCAGCTTGGCAACCTGTTCTTTCAGAGAGTCATTTTCCTTACGGAGACTCATCCCGTCTGTAATCGCGGAAAAGAAATCGGACACCGAATTTCCGGCACCCTGAACGGCTTTCTGTACCGGGTCGAGAAAGACCGAAACCGGTGTTGTAATACTATGAATCGGATTTCCCGGTAAGGAACTGAAAATGATGACCGCCAAAATAAGGAGCGTAGTCAAAATCAGTAAGAATATTCGATTCGAAAATAATTTACGCAATATTTTGCACCTCTGCAACAAATACAAATACAACCGCTCAACTGCATTAAATCCAAGGGTATGCAATAGACGACCGGATAATTCTAGGTGAAGTATATCATATAATTTCTTCGAGTTCTCGCTTATAAACAACCAAGTTCTTTAAGGCTTGTACTCGATCCGTGACCTATGACAATATGATCAACAAGTTCGATGCCGATCATGTCGGCAGCTTTCTTCAATGCCTTTGTCGTCTGAATGTCGTCCGGACTTGGTTTCGGATCGCCGCTCGGGTGATTGTGAGCGAGCACAAAAGCCGCTGCATTGGCCTTAATGGCTTCCCGGAGCAATTCCCTCGGATAAATTCCAGCGGATGCCAGACCCCCGGAAGAAATCATCACGTGACGAATCACCCGGTGTCTTGTATCCAAAAGAAGCGTGTGCACTTCTTCTTTCTTAAGATGAACCATTTCATTCTCAAAAATGCTTATTGCGTCCTGAGGTCCGCTGATTTGCCGGTTCTTCCAGAAAGGATCCACGTGCATGGATCTGCGGCCGAGTTCCATGGCCGCCTTCAAAGTCAATGCCTTCACTCTTCCCAATCCTTTGCAGGATTTGAGTTCTTCGATAGACAAATCCCGAAGAAAAGAAAGCCCTTCTCCGCGGGAATCCAATAAAAGAACATTCTGTGCCAGCTGAAGCGACGAGCATCCCGTTGATCCGCTTCTGAACAGTATTGCAAGAAGCTCTGCATCTGATAGAGATTTTTCACCGCATGACTCAAGCCTCTCATACGGACGGCTCGAAACATGTAAATCCGTCATTCCCTGTCTCATGTATCTGTTCCTCCCTTTATTCCTGCCAGAATAGGAAATCAGATCAATAAAACAAATGAATAAACGCCTGTCCGGCAAATTCTCCTGTTCTTACTTATTGTTTTACTTCATGCAGCACTGCTTGTATTTCCTGCCGCTGCCGCACGGACACGGATCGTTTCTTCCGATTTTCTCCGTATGGACAATCTTGGATTCGCGGAATTTCTTCGTAATATCCATCCGCTTCTCTTTGGGCAGAACATGGTTCCAACTCGGAAGCTCATAAAGCCAGTCCGCTTTTGCATCTCTCATGTTCCAGAATAGTTTTTCAAAATCAATATCCAGCGCAAGATCCGAATCATCGTCCATGGCTTCCGGGTCAATCCGGGTGGTCAGGCTCGGATTGAGTCCGTCCAGAAAACCAGCAAAGATCTCCATGTCGTCTTTCTGAAATCCGAGAGCCGCGGCAAGATCCAGCGCTTTGCCCTCCGTCAGTGACTGATGGTTGGGATATGCGGCTAAAATGATATTGTACGCGTTCTTTTCAAGATCATAGTAATGCTGAACGTAAGCGGAATACTTCGTCTGATCATCGGAGTAGTTAATGTTCTTGTTCCAATCCTCAAAATAACTCATTTGTTCCCCTTTCAAAGGTCCAATCCATTAGACGGATTCTGATTGTACTCTTCCGGACATGTAGATTTGTTTTGCAATGGCATGAAGGAATCCTTCAGTACTGACAACATGTGCTTTGTCTTTGGGCATTAATGACGCAAGGTCTCCCGTAATGGTTCCTGATTCAATAGCTGCGATGGATGATTCTTCCAGAAGATCTGCAAAATCGACAAGTGCCGGCAGCTGGTCCAACTGGCCTCTTTTCCGGAGAGCCCCGGACCATGCATAAATCGTCGCCATAGGGTTTGTCGAAGTGGTCTCACCTTTCAGGTGCTTATAATAATGACGGGTTACTGTGCCGTGTGCCGCTTCATATTCGTATTTGCCGTCGGGAGATACGAGAACGGAAGTCATCATGGCAAGACTTCCGCAGGCGGATGCAACCATATCAGACATGACATCACCGTCATAATTCTTGCAGGCCCAGAGGATTCCGCCCTCAGAGCGCATTACGCGAGCAACAAGATCATCAATCAGTGTATAAAAATAGGCAATTCCGGCTGTCTCGAACGCTGTCTTGAACTCCGCGTCGAAGATCTCCTGAAAAATATCTTTGAAGCGATGATCATACGTCTTTGAAATTGTATCTTTCGTAGCAAACCAAAGATCCTGATGAATATCCAGAGCATAATTGAAGCAGGATCTGGCAAATGCAGAAATGGATTTGTCCAGATTATGCATGCCAAGCACAACGCCGGGACCGTCAAAATCGTGAATCAATTGTCTCTGTATCGTTCCATCCGGATAAGTAACGAGAATCTCGGCCTTTGCGGGACCGGAAATCAGCATTTCCGAATCTCTGTAGACGTCGCCGTATGCATGACGCGCTATGGAAATCGGCTTCTTCCAGCAGGAAACAAAAGGCGTAATATCTTTTACAAGGATCGGTGCTCTGAATACCGTGCCGTCCAAAATTGCGCGGATTGTGCCGTTGGGGCTCTTCCACATTTTTTTCAGTGTGTATTCTTCCATACGCTGCGCATTCGGAGTAATGGTTGCGCACTTTACGGCTACGCCTAGCTCACGGGTGCGGTTAGCCGAATCAATGGTTACCTGATCGTCCGTCGCATCACGGTTGACCAGTGAAAGGTCAAAATATTCCGTCTTCAAATCAATAAAAGGAGTCAGAAGAATGTCCTTAATCTGCTGCCAGATAATACGGGTCATTTCGTCTCCGTCCATCTCTACCAAAGGTGTCGTCATCTGAATCTTGGCCATGCAAATATCCTCCTGATTCTATGTGGAAATCCAACTGATTCTATACTAATATCGTTATCGAGTCAAATGAACCCGTACGATTTTCCGCTGGATTTTCCGGCGCTGACAAGAAGCGTTTCCATCGACAGCCGGTCTTCCATTTTGCCTGTTTTTACTGAAAAGTCTGACGTCGCGCATGCTTCATACAGTGCTGTCAATTCGTCCATTTGAAAACTCTTTGCCTGTGCGGCAAGATTTCTCGCGACAAACGGAACGACTTTCAATGCTGTCATAATCCGATCCGCCTGCACAAGTTCCTTCGCGCAGATCAGCTGACGAAGATGTCTGGCCAGCATGAACCGGATCTTTGGTACCGGCTCTTTTAGTGAAATCAGCGTATCAAGCACCGTGAGCGCGCGGCCGATATTTCTTGCACCGATCGCATCCGTCATTTGAAAAATGGAACCGCGAATATCCGGAATGCAGATGCTGTCGATTTCCTTCAGTGAAATCTCCGTAACGCCTGCATTTCTGCAATAAAGGATGATTTTCTTCATTTCGTTGCCCAGAGTAAGCATGCTCGCTTCGGAACGGTCCACGAGACTGTTGATCGCCTCCGTTGTAATCCGGATACCGTCTTTTCCCAAGGTCCGTGCGACCCACTTGCAGAGCGTGTCGGAACTCTGATGTTCCATCTGTACGAGACGGCCATTCATCTGAACCGCATCAAGAAGTATTTTCTTCCGCTTGTCGATCTTCTCTTCGACAAATATCAGACAGCAAAAATCAGGCACAGACGAAAACAAATCGACATATTTACGGGCGCTTTCCGGACTCTCCGGAGATCGCGCGGCAAACAGACCCGAATTTTTAATGGTGATCATCCGTTTTCTTGAAAGGAACGGAGGCGTAAGCACCATTTCCCGTAATTCTTCAACATCCCCTGCCGAAGACGACCAGTCAGTTGTATATGAATCTGCGTCCTGACATCCCGCTGTGATCAGTGCATTTCGCATCGACTGCAGCGAACGCTCAATCAGGTATTCTTCCTCTCCCCATATTAAATACAGAGAAGCGGAAACACCTGTTTTCACATCTGCTGCGAGTTCCTCAAAAGACATGACGGATAATCCTTTTCCCGAACCCGAAGGGGCTGCTGTGTTCTTTGCCATTTGTTCTCACTTTCTCTATGACCCGTATGTATGAACCCGAAAAGTTGATGTCTGAATATCAATCATGACGGCACCGGACCGGTCTGTTCGAAAGAGATCGATTCCTTCACCGGTTATGCGGTCAATCGTCTCACGCGTCGGATGCCCGTAATTATTCTTACCGACACATATGACCGCTGCCTTCACATGCATCGCCGACAGAAACATCGTTGAGGTTGCGAATTTGCTTCCGTGATGCCCGACTTTCAAAATGTCCGTATCGGACCCTATAAGATTACGGGTATCCATGTCCGCCAATATTTTCTCTTCTGTCCCTATGCCGGCGTCTCCCATAAAAAGTATTCCGGTATTATCGATGACAAGAAGAACAACTGCGGAATCTTCGTTCCCGCCGTCCTCCTCAAGCGTTTCCGGAGACAAAACATAAAGGACGGCAGAATCGGACAGAACCATTTTATCATCTTTCCGCAAGGAATGAAGCGCGACTCTTTTTTCATTTGATAAATTGAATAATTCACTAAGCTCAAGATTTTTTTCGAGACACGGCGTAAAAACATCGGATATCCTTCCCGCCTGAATCAATTCGATAATTCCGGACCCGTGATCTCTGTGCAGATGCGTCAGAATCGTAATATCCGGTTCTTCAATGCCGTAATAATTGAGCAGAGGGATGAGGATTTTTGTTCCAGAGCCCTGATCCCCTCCATCAATAAGAATGCTCTTATTATTATTCAGTAAAATGAGTTCGCAGTCCCCCTGCCCCACATCTGCAAAAATGACCGTTGCAATGGGACGATGCAGATAGGACCAGCATTGGAACCCGATGGAAATGCATAATATGACACTCATCAGTCTGCGGGCATTACGCGAAAAGAAACTCTTCTGCAGCAGCAGCGTGATACCGAACAGTAGAATGGCCAGAAGCAGGAAAGGATGAACCGTTTGAAGTCGAAGCGCCTGAATGGATTGATTCGCTCCAAAATATGCCATCTGCTTAAGTACATACAGCAGACCGGCCAACGGCAAATAGAAGATGCGGAGAACCGGAAGCAGCGCCGGAAGAAAATGGATCAGCCCCAATGCTGCGGATAATGGCAGTGAGATAAGTGAAATTCCTTCTGCAAGAAAACTCCCCGCAACATTGATAACAAACAGGAGCGGCGACTGCCTTCCGGAGAGAGCGGCAAGCCATGGAAGCATACCGATCTGCGTGCAGAGAACGCACGAAACCGCCTGGCGAAACGCGTTTCCGCCCGGCAGAAAATGCAGAACCGACGCCATTCGATCCATAAACAGCACAAGCGAAAGAGTCGCACAGAACGAAAGTAAAAATCCATAATCAACCGCAGTAAAGGGATTATTAATGAGAAGAATGACTGCCGTCAGGAACATTGCGGATACGGCATCATGCCGTTTCATCAGTAAGGCGGATACAATTATGCCCATGGACATAAAGAGGGCCCGTGTAACCGATGCGGTCCATCCGGTCAGAAATCCGAAAAAGATCAGAAAACAGAATATGAGGGTGAACCGAACCGCTCTTCTTCCGCTCATTTTTCGAAACAGCGCCGTCATCGGCAATAAGAAGAAAGAAACATTGGCTCCGGAGACAGCCGTCAGATGCGAAAGGCTGCACATGCGAAAAGCCGTCTTCAGTTCCGTTGCCATCCCGGAAGTATCTCCCAGTATCATCCCGCTCAGCAAAGATGCATCGTCCTGATGAAGAACCTCGCCCCAGAGAGCCGAAATCCGGCTTCGAAGCATAAGCCCCGTCCACTGAAGCCGTTCATAGAGACCCGGCTGGATGAAACGATCCTGTAATACGGAAATGCAATTGTCGAAAGTCACGATCTGCAGGTAAATGCCCTGCCGTTCATAGTAACCCCTCTGGTCAAAGCCGCCCGGATTCCTTGCTTTTGGCACGCGCTCCAGGGATCCGGTAATCCGGACATGTCTGCCGTAGGTCAAATCGGCTCTGGCGCTCCCAAAACAGATCCGGACACCGTTTTCCAGAAGGAGCGTATATGACTTATACCGGTCATCCGGAATCGAAATGGAAACAATGTATCCGTCAAATGCCCCGTATGCGCTATCAGCGAACCCGGTGCTCAAAGCATTGTCTTTAATTGCATTATTGAGACCGCCCGTTGTCGAACCCCCTGTCGAACCCGCTGTCGAAACTTCCTGCAGTGTTTCAAAAGATCTGTTTCTCTGCAAAGTTATGCTGCTCATACAGTAAAGTCCCAGCAGAAGAGAGATGCATATAATCATCAGCCGGGACCATTGCAAAGAATCCTCCTGTATGTGAAGGAGCTGCCAGATAAGCAGGAATCCGTGAAGCAGAAGCAGCGCGATCCAAATCCAAATATTACTGAAATAGTACGCGAGAGACCCGCCGGCAAATCCGCTCATTCCGATCAGCACCACCGGCCGGGCCCAAAGCAGATCTGCCATTCTGGTCAAATGATCTGATAAAAGAATCCGTTTCTGCTGTGAAAAAGTAAATCCGCGATAGATCATCCGGACAAAAAAAGTCATCCTTCGTCCGGTCATATTTGCCTACTCTCTTACCGCAGCTTGTGCGAAAATAACAGACTGATTGGCAAATTATAACAAGCGGATAACGGCCCGTGCCGGTTGTTTTTCGACAGCAATCGGCAAAAAGTGACAATGAATTCTTTATGAGAATGTAAGGTGACGTTTTATATAATCAAATTTCCGGATCCGGAAAGATATAATTGGAAATAGCGTTCTTTAAATCTTCCAATCCTTCCTTCTTTTCCGAAGAAACCGCGAAACAGTGTGCCTGATCATGGATATCAAACGCATCCAACTGCTCGGACAGCCGTTTCTCCAGCTGTGCTCTGGAAAATTTATCGCATTTGGTAAACACAACAAAATAATCAATCTTCTGTTCATTCATATAAGAAAGCATCTGCATATCTTCTTTGGAAGGTTCATGCCGGATGTCGATCAGGTGCAGTGTCAGTGCAATCGGCCGGCCGCTCGTGAAATACTGATCGGCAAGCTTGGTAAACTTCTCGCGAACATCTTTCGGAGCTTTTGAAAATCCGTACCCCGGAAGATCCGCAATATAAATCTTCTGATCCACATCAAAATAGACCACGAGACGAGTCTTTCCCGGCGCCTGACTGACGCGGGCCAGTTTCTTATTATCCGCTAGGGAATTAAGAAGGGATGACTTCCCTACGTTGGATTTTCCTGATAAAACGACCTCAGGCCGATCCGTCGGAGGACAGGATGTCATGTCTGCAGCGACGCCCCAAAAAATAGTTTTCCGGAAATTGATTTTCATGCTCACCTCTATGAATAGAATGTGCTAAAGTAGTTATGAGCACTGTAACATGTATGTTAAGAATACAACAGCTTTTTGTGAGAATCCATAATGCTTTGCAGAAGTACTATACAGATTTTACACATAACGGCTTGTTGTATACAAACTTTTCATGCAGATTTACGTGATTCAAAAATGATGCAGGTAGCGTTATACTTACATATGCGGATAAGTCTTTCGGGACATATCTGACACACGAGGATTTGCTGTCGGGGGAGTTCATGTCAACATCATCTCGATATTTGGAATCAAAGGAGAATTCCGGCCCGGATTTTGAGGGTTATCTTTTAGAACCCTTTGGTCCGATTGGAATTATTGCACACACTTCGAATCTTGAATTCGTTCAGCAGGTCAACAACATCCTTCGCGAAAAAAGACTGATCCGTCAGCGGGATAACAGCAATCCATACGTCAACAGTGTCGGGTACATTCGCGACGACTACATGATTCAGACAGAAATCGTCCGTTTTGCAACGGGCGAAGGCAAGGTATCTCTGGGCCAGACCGTTCGGGGACATGATATTTTTATTATTACGGATGTTCTGTCTCATCAGACATCCTTTTCAATTTTCGGGGAAGAACACTGGTCCAGTCCGGATGATCATTTCCGGGATCTTCTTCGCATCATTATGGCTGTCAGCGGCAAGGCGCGCCGGGTCAATATCATCATGCCTTTTCTATATGAAGGACGTCAGGATGTACGCGAGTCCCGTGAATCTCTCGACTGTGCCTCCATGCTGCAGCAGCTGTATCATCACGGGATTTCCAATCTTATCGTTTTCGATCCTCACGACGGCCGCGTCGCCAATGCAGTGCCGCTTCTCGGCATTGAAACTCCGAAATCCGCATACAAAATTATCAGCTCGCTTATCGGCCGCAACAACCGTCTCCGTATTAACAAGAAATCCATGATGGTGGTAAGTCCCGATGAGACAGGCGTATCCAGAGCCGTTTTCTATTCGTCCGTCATGGGACTCCCTCTCGGTATTTTTTATCGGAGAAAAGATTATTCCGTCAATATCAACGGAGAGCATCCGGTGAAAGAGATTCGTTTTCTCGGTGAATCCTGCGTTGGCAAAGACATTCTGATCGTCGACGATATGATCAACTCCGGTCGAACGATGACGGAAACTGCTGACATCATGAAACAAAACGGAGCCAGGGACATCTATTGCGCTGCTCCGTTCGGACTGTTTACAAATGGAATCGGAAGAATGCAGGAATATGTGGACAGAGGCATTATCAAACAGGTTCTCTGCACCAATCTTATCTATCGCATTCCGGAGCTTCTGGCCGCACCGTGGTATGTTGATGTAAATATGACACCTTTTGTTGCCCGTCTGATTGATGCGCTCAATGTGGATGAATCCATCGGACGCCTTGTCAATCCCGGTTACAAGATTTCAGATATGCTCGGACAAATGCGAATCGACGAACTGCTCGAATAAATTGAAATTTCTTTAAATTACGTAAGGGGGACAACAAATGATTTCCATTCCATCCGCTGCTGACGAAAAGGCGTACTCAAGATATAACCAATACGGTGACAACCCTATGGCACCCGTTGGCCCGATCGGGATTATTCCCCTCAAAGGAAGCATGGAGTTCTCTGAGAGTGTCAATTTCTACCTGAACAAACGCAGATCCGAATACCAGGAACAGTTGCTGGTCAGCCGCTATCCGGGGTTTTATAGAAATGACTACCGTATTGCAGTTGACAACACCCGTTTCTCATCCGGCGAAGGAAAAGCCGTTATCTCGCATTCCGTACGCGGTCATGATCTTTTTATTATCTGTGATGTAGTGAATTTCTCCTGTACATATAATATGTTCGGAAAAGTAAATCATATGAGTCCGGACGATCATTATCAGGATTTGAAGCGCGTTATTCTTGCCTGTTCCGGAAAAGCCCGGCGCGTCAATGTCATTATGCCTTTTCTTTATGAGAGCCGTCAGCACAAGAGAAATGCACGCGAATCTCTGGACTGTGCTTTTGCACTCGAGGAGCTCTACGGGCTGGGCGCTGAAAACATCATCACGTTTGACGCGCATGACGAACGAGTGGCCAATGCAATCCCGACATCCGGGTTTGAGAGTCTTTCCGCAAACTATCAGGTCATTAAGGCCATGTTCCGGTCGATTCCCGACTTGAATTTCTCCAACGGGAAATTCATGGTGGTCAGCCCGGATGAAGGCGGTATCTCACGCGCTATGTATTTTGCATCCATATTGGGCGTTCCTCTTGGAACCTTCTACAAAAGAAGAGATTATACGCATGTTATTAACGGGCGCAACCCGATCGTCGCCCATGAATTCCTCGGAGATTCCGTTGAAGACATGGACATCCTGATTATTGACGATATGATTTCATCCGGCGAATCCATATTGGATATCGGCCGTGAAATGAAAGCCAGGGGTGCCAGAAACATCTACGCCGCCGTTACCTTCGGCCTTTTTACCGAAGGAATCGATCACTTCAACAAAGCCTATGAAGATGGCATCATTACGAAAGTATTCGCCACAAATCTTACCTATCACCGGCCGGAACTTCTGCAGGCCGAATGGTTCTGTGATGTGAATATGACGAAGTTTGTAGCTCTTCTCATCGATGCAATCAACCACGACTCCTCCCTTTCCAACCTGGTGAATCCGACCGAAAAGATCAAAAGTCTGCTTGCTACCATGGAATAATTTTCTTGACGATCTTTAAAACAGCAGGAGGTATGCTCGATGATTGAAGTCTTCAAAGAAATATTCAGCGGCTTTACGTTCTTCGGGCAGGGCGACAACTGGAAAGCGCTGATCATGTATGTCATCGGCGCAGTTCTGATTTATCTTGCCATCAAAAAAGAATATGAGCCGGCTCTTCTGCTGCCGATCGGTTTCGGTGCGATTCTCGTCAATTTACCCCTTGGCGTTGTCTGGGGAACCAATGCAGTTCCGGGATTTTTGAAAGTACTGTACGATGCGGGCATTGTGACCGAACTCTTCCCCATACTTATTTTCATTGCCATCGGTGCAATGATTGACTTTTCGCCTCTCCTTAAGAATCCATATATGATTTTCTTCGGGGCTGCGGCACAGTTCGGAATATTTGTAACTTTCTTTACAACGCTTGTTCTGCTTCCCTATCTGGGGATTCATGGTATCGAGGCACTTAAACTTGCATCCGCTGTTGGTATTATTGGTGCAGCCGACGGACCTACGACACTTTTTGTCGCATCGCACTACAAACTTAATGACTATCTCGGCCCCATTTCCGTCGCAGCCTATTCCTATATGTCTCTTGTACCGATTATACAGCCGCCGGTCATTCGTCTTCTCACTTCCAAAAAGGAGCGGATGATCCGCATGGAGTATCACGAGTCCCCCGTATCAAAGCCCATCAAAATCCTGTTCCCCATTCTGGTAACGATTATCGCAGGCATCATTGTTCCGATGAGCGTGCCTCTTGTCGGTTCGCTTATGTTCGGAAATCTGATTCGCGAATGCGGTGTTCTTGAGAGGCTATCTCAGTCAGCACAAAATGAGCTTGCCAATCTGATTACACTTCTTCTCGGAATCACGATTGGCTCAACGATGCTGGCAACAAAATTCATTAATCCGGTAACCGGTTTGATCATGCTGCTCGGACTTGTCGCATTCATTTTCGACACGGCCGGCGGAGTGCTTTTTGCTAAGTTCCTGAACTTGTTCCTTAAGACCAAAATCAACCCTATGATTGGTGCCGCAGGTATTTCGGCATTTCCGATGTCGGCACGTGTCGTACAGAAAATGGCAAAGAAGGAAGATCCGACGAACTTTATTCTTATGCAGGCCATCAGCGCAAATGCTGCCGGTCAGCTTGGTTCGATCGTTGCCGGCGGTTTTGTAATCGCTCTTGTCGATATGCTTGTGAAGCAAATCGTATAAACGGAGGAAATGAAAATGATTTTGCCATCAATGATACTGGCCAGCAATTTCTCTGCAGACAGCATACGCGCCTGGCCTTTATGGCAGCAGGGACTTTTCGTTGTTGTCGTTGGTTTAGTCGGTGTATTTTTGGTTCTTCTGCTGTTTTTCCTGACCATCTTTATCATGCAGAAGATTACTGAAAGCATGGAGAAGCATAAGAAGGACGAAACAGTTTAATCAGCGTCAGTCAGCTTCCTGCATAGAATTATCATGCGGCGGGCGTTTGTTTTAGGCAAACGCCCGACTTTTTGTTATACTGATACAGGCAGCAGCACATAGGAGTAAAAACAATGGAAACTCGTAAAAAACGATCCTACAATTCTACAAACCGTCGTTCCGGAAACAAATCCGGGCGTTCTGCGGCAGGCAAAACCGCCGCACAGTCGAAAGGCAGCTCCTCCGCTAAGCATTCTTCTGTTCTTTATGCTCTTCGAATCCATCCCATCGGACGGGTTATTCTAATAACGATCTGCGCCGCCTGTGTTGTCGGGCTGGATTTTCTGATCACACTGAATAGTTTCAACCGGTTCTTTCTTGTTCTGGGTGTTGAGCTGATCATCCTGGTATTGTTTTGCTGGATTCGATTTGTAATCCGCGGACACAGCGATGACAATGACTGAGGTACTTCATGCCGCTTGATGGAATTACAACCTTTTTTCTCGCGCAGGAGCTCAATACGTGCCTGCTCGGCGGACGAATTGATAAAGTGTATCAACCGGACCGGTACGATATCATTCTTCATATCCGTCAGGAATCGCAAAATCTTCGACTGCTTCTTTCCGCAAACCCGATCGGGCCGCGGATTCATATCAGCTCGTCGACCCGCGATAATCCGGCTCTGCCGCCTTCATTCTGCATGCTTCTGCGAAAGCATCTGTCCGGTTCCCGCATAACGGGAATTTCTGCGCCGTCGTATGAACGTATTATTGAAATTTCCATCCAGGCAACGGATGAACTCGGTGACCGGAAAGATAAACGGCTTATCATTGAAATGATGGGCCGCTACAGCAATATCATTCTTGTAAACGCGGAAAATCGTATCTTTGACAGTCTGCTGCATGTTGATTCGCAGATGAGCCGGGTTCGGGAAGTCATGCCGGCACGGCCCTATGAATACCCGCCCGTTCAAGGAAAAATTGATCCGGCGGAAGCATTGCAGCTGATATCCGGGAAACAGCTGCCTGTCCTTCCGGCCTCCGCGCACCGTCCGATTGAAAAGGCTCTGCAGGAGTCGCTCCTCGGATTCTCTCCCCTGCTGTCCCGGGAAATATGTTATCTTGCCTCCGTGGACGGCCGGAAAGGCATTCATCAGCTTCTTCCAAAAGAAATCGATGCGCTTTGCCTGCAGGCGACTTTGCTTCTTACCCGAATAACCGAAGGACGTGTGCAGCCTACCACATATTCACTCGAAGCCGGTTCGCCGCCAACAGACTTTCATGCATTATACCTGCAGGATGCCGGTCATGCACTACCGGCAGCATCGATATCCGCTGCCATGGATTCTGTATATCGGTTCAAAGATCAGACATCCGATTTCGAGCAGAAAAAGCGCCGCCTCCTTCAGTTCTGCCATGCATCACTGCAGCATGCCATTCGCAAACAAAGTGTGCATCAGGCAGACGTATTTGCCTGCCGCGAAATGGATTCACTTCAGAAGTCCGGTCAGCTTCTTTTAGCAAATCATTACCGGATCCCGGCAGGCGTATCTTCCTATGATGCTATAGATTTCGAATCGGCCGAAGATTCGCTGTATACCATTGAAATGGATTCTACAAAATCCGTCTCACAGAATGCACAGAGCTATTTTCGCCGGTATGCAAAATGCAAAAGCCGTCTCGAATCCGCATCGGAATTTCTGCTCGAGGATAACCGGGCCGTCGAATATTTATCGACACTTTATCTGGCTCTTGAAAGTGCATCCGATAATGACGATCTGCAGGCCCTGCGTGAAGAAATGCAGATCAGCGGCCTGCTGACACAGGAAAACGGCCAGACGCGAACTGCAGGCAAAGATAACACTCTGTCACATCAAGCCAAATTTCCCGGCAAATCCAAAAGCGGCGGCTCATCCAGCCGGGCGCTCCGATCGGCTGGAAAGGCCGCTTCCAAACGCTCAAAGACTTCTTCCGGCAAAGAAGGTAAATCAGGTTCCGCCTCATCGGCAGCCAATTTCCGGAAATATCCGACACCCGGCGGCAATACCATCCTCTGCGGACGCAACAACATCCAGAACGATCTTCTGACGATGAAAACCGCCTCTCCGGACGATCTCTGGTTCCACGTACAGAAAATGCCCGGTACCCATGTGGTGCTTCGATGCGAGAAATCACCGGCAGCGGACAGCGAAGTGCTTCTGGCCGCGCAGACCGCCGCCTTTTTTTCACGTACCGCAAGCCGGAACGAAAAAAACAAAGCGTCCGACCCGAGACAGGCCAGACGCGACGGTCAGGAAATCAGCGAACTGAAAATTGCTGTGGATTACTGCCCGGTAAAAAATGTGAAAAAACCGCCGAGATCAAAGCCCGGCATGGTGATATATGATCATTACAGGACGTTGCTCGTATCTCCTTCGGATCCGGGAAAACTTCTGTAAATCGTATCCCGATACACAGATTCCTCCAAAGACAAAATACATCCGCAGTATTTCTGTCGATACAGCCCGTGTTCTCGCGCCATTTTCTGTCCTTCCCGATACCCGGGACGATAATCACGGTACACAAAAGTGACGCCGGTTGCTTTGGCTGCCTCCTGAGCGGCCGCAATCACCGCTTCATGATTCTGATACGGACTCACCAGAAGGGATGTAGTAAACGAAGGAATGCCGAGATTCTTCGCTTCCTGCGCGACTCGCAGCATGCGTATGCTGTAACACATTTCACATCGGGAAGCATACCCGCTCTCCCATGCTTTTGCATGCCAGACGTCTTCCATATAGGCTTCATCCACAAGAAAAGAAATCCCGTAGATGTCCATAAGAGCGGCGGCATTGTCACGTCTTCTCTTGCGTTCAACGTCCGGATGGATATTCGGATTATAAAAAAACGCCGTTATTTCATAATTCTCATCCTTCAGAGAAACAACCGGCCATTCCGCACACGGACCGCAGCATACGTGCAGCAGGATTTGTTTGCCGGCATTCGCGGATTGAGCTTCCGACATATTTCTACGCCTCCTCAGAATCTTCCGGAATGGAGATTACAGCACAGGCGCCGATATCCAACTGAACGGGAAATGTACTGTCCTGTATTGGATCACCGGATAATGCGAACCCGAGACCTCTGACTTTCTTCTCATAATCATCCGGACATGATAGTCCCAGATGCTGCCAGCCGAGACGTGTAAGTACACGTCCGCGCGGTGTCTTGGCAACATATCCGATCTGCATCAGGAAGGGTTCATATACATCTTCGATTGTGACCGGATCTTCTCCGGTACAAGCAGCCAAAGTCTCAAGACCGACCGGACCGCCGCAGAACATTTCAACCATATTCGTCAAAATTCTGCGGTCTGTCGCATCAAGGCCTCTTTCATCGATTTCCAGTGCATTCAGGCCGAAATCCGACACGGATTTATCAATCGTACCGACACCTTTGACCTGAGCAAAATCACGCATTCTCTTCAGCAGTCGAATCGCAATACGCGGCGTGCCCCTCGATCGGGAGGCAATGGTACGAAGGCCTTCCGTATCAATGCCAATGTTGAGAATATCCGCGTCACGACGCAGAATCTCCATTAAATCTTCCGTATCGTAGAGTTCCAGACGATGAATCATACCGAAACGGTCACGAAGAGGTGCTGAAAGCAGACCGGCTCTCGTCGTCGCTCCAATCAGCGTGAATTTGGGCAGATCAAGTCGAATAGATCTCGCCGACGGTCCTTTGCCGATCATAATATCCAGACAGAAATCTTCCATCGCCGGATACAGAATTTCTTCAATACTGCGGTTCAACCGATGAATTTCATCGATGAAAAGCACATCATGCTCATTCAAATTCGTAAGAATAGCCGCAAGCTCGCCTGGCTTTTCAATGGCGGGCCCGGAAGTAATTCGAAGATTCACACCCATTTCAGCCGCAATAATGCCAGCCAGCGTCGTCTTGCCAAGCCCGGGAGGGCCGTATAGCAGAACGTGGTCGAGCGCCTCACCGCGGGTAGCGGCCGCTTCAATAAAGATCTTCAGATTCTCTTTGACCTTCGTCTGACCGGCATAATCTCTCCATCGAATCGGACGGAGACCGCGTTCATCACGATCTTCCATTTGCCGTTCACGGCCGATAATCCGTTCATCCTCGCCTAATTCATCAAAATCCATATCCTGCTCCTTACACTACCGCACGAAGCGACAAACGAATTAACTCTTCAATCGTCATGCCTTCTTTATAAACCGAAGACACTGTTTTCCGTGCTTCCTGTGCTGAATATCCCAGTACGACCATCGCACTCATGGCTTCCTGCATAAGCAGCGAATCCGATGACAGCGAACCATCCGTATCCGATGAAATCATAACCCCGTCCGCATCTTCGAAAGCAAACCCCTTCAGCTTATCCTTGAGCTCCAGGATCAGCCTCTCCGCGCCCTTCTTCCCGACGCCTTTTACCATAGTAAGACGCTTCACGTCCCCGGTGATAATGGCAAGTGCGAACTGACTCGGGACGACCTGTGCAACCAGAGCAAGCGCCACTTTGGGGCCGATTCCGGTCACCTGCAGCAGCATGACAAACATATCATGTTCTTCCTGTGAAGGAAATCCGTATAATGCGAAAGTATCCTCCCGAACATACAGGTACGTAAATACGCATACCTGTTCGCCGGTTCTTCCGAAGCGGTCCTGCATCGGCGGGTGGCAAAATATCCGATAACCGATTCCGGATGACTCCACGACAACGTATTCTTCTTTCTTCTGTACCAGAATTCCTTTTACATATGCATACATCAGTGCTGTACTCCTATCAATTGCTCAAATTTCGCAGGATGGATCAGGAATAGGTCTTGCCGCCCGGACCGAACTGGTAACCGCCGACGGCCTTGTTATCATTAATTAAGCCTGTATGCGCCTGACAGATGGCAATCGCCAGTGCATCCGACGCGTCATCCACTTTCGGAGCCTTGTCGAGGTGAAGCAGTATCTTGATCATCTGACCGACCTGGTTCTTATCCGCACGTCCATAGCCTGTCACGGCGAGCTTTACCTGCATCGGCGTATATTCATATACCGGAATGCCTGCTTTCGCTCCCGTGAGAATGATTACACCGCGGGCCTGCGCGGTTCCGATCGCCGTAGTCGTATTTTTCGAGAAAAACAGTTCTTCAACGGCCATAACGTCCGGCTGGTATCGTGCAATCAGCGCCTCGATCTGCTGAAAAATAGTGAGAAGGCGAAGCTCGAAAGGTACGCCGGCCTTCGTCGAAATAACGCCGTAATCCATCGTCCGGAAATGATTCGCTGTGTATTCAATCACTCCGTAACCCGTAATCGCGTATCCTGGATCAATACCAATAATTATCATACGCAATCCTTCCGGCAGCCAGCGAGGTCAAACATTCGTTCTTGTTTGTATCATTATAGCAATCCGAAACCGGTGATGCAAGACACAGCGCAATGCGATTTCTCAGAAGGAATGTTCATCCAGAATGGCCAGAATATCTTTGCCGGCCGGAACAGCATCTGCCGATAAAGTAACGGCCTTTTGAACAAGCTGCACGGCCTGCTGAATCGATGATTCACTCAATACAGCGTTCTTCCCCCGATAGAAATCTGCGATTTTATCGCCTTTCCGGACGAAGGAGCCAATCTTCTTCTCAAGCGTTATTCCGGCACCCTTATCGATGATATCGTCTTTCGTCCGGCGGCCTGCACCGAGGATCATGCTGGCCTCACCGATCATAAGAGCATTGAGCCCGCTGATATATCCTTCCTCCTGCGCACAAATCGACGCACATGCGACCGGCAGATCCGTATATGCGGGACTTCCGTCCGGTTGGACCGTTCCGCCCTGCGCAAGGATAAAACGTTCGAAGGCATCTCTCGCACGACCGTCTGCCAGAACAAGTTCCGCTGTCGAGAATGCCTCCTCGAAAGTCATCTCACGTCCATAATCGGAACGCATCAGCATAGCCGCCGCTAAAGTACAGCATACTTCTACGACGTCGGCCGGGCCTTTCCCGCACAAAGTATCATAGGCTTCCATCACTTCCAGAGCATTCCCGACAGAGCGTCCCAGCGGCTGATCCATCGAAGAAATTACACAGGTCACCGGCCGCCCTGCCAGCTGTCCGATCTGGATCATCGCCTGAGACAAATCGCGGGCTGAGGCTTCGTCCTTCATAAAGGATCCGTGACCGCAGGTTACGTCCAGCACGATGGCGTCAGCGCCGCCTGCGATTTTTTTGCTCATGATGCTCGAAGCGATCAGCGGAATGGACTGCACGGTGCCGGTAACGTCACGCAGGGCATACAGAACCTTATCGGCTGGTGCCAGTTCGGGCGTCTGACCGGACAGCACCATGCCGGCCTTCCGGATCTGCTCTACAAAAGATGAAACCGGAATCGCCGTCCGGAAACCCTGAATGGATTCAAGCTTATCAATCGTTCCGCCCGTAAAACCAAGTCCCCGTCCGGAAAGCTTCGCGACCGGAACACCGCAGGCCGCAACCATTGGAAGAACGATGAGCGTGCATTTGTCGCCCACCCCGCCGGAACTGTGCTTGTCGACCTTCGTTCCCTGTATGCCGGACAAGTCGCAGATCTCGCCGGAATACGCCATCCGCATGGTCAGTTCCGTCATTTCCGCACGGGTCATTCCGTTCAGTACAATCGCCATCAATAAAGAAGATATCTGATAATCCGGAATGGACTTATCCGTCACTCCGTCAATAAAATATGCAATCTGCTCTGCGTTCAATTCCTGACCGAATCGTTTGGCCAGGATGATCTCCAACATATCCATGAAAATGACCTCCAGATGATTATTTTCGAACTGTCTTTTTCTTATTGTACACCAAAGGCTCAACAAAACTGTGCGGCTATGATAGAATAATCGCGGACATAGAACGCGGAAAAACCGCGTTATCCCGTCAGGAGACGCTATATGATACCTATGGATCGTTACGTGCAAAACACAATCGATACAGCCCTATCCGCCCTGTCGGGTCTGGTTGTATATTCCCGTATCAAATCAGATCCTTTTATGATCGAACTTCGCGCATTGCTCACGGATATTGCAGGAGTCGAGAAATCCGAAGATCCAACATCATCAGCATATGTGATGATCGAACCCGGTTCCGCGCTTCTATGCGCCTGGATCGATCAATATACGCATTTGTACAAGCATATTCTTAATAACAATCTGCGTGCTGTGCCTGATCTCCGTGAATATGTGATTTCTCTCGCTCAGAACGACGATAACGCATTTGCCCGTATCGCATCCGGCCAAAATGCCGGAATTTCGGAAGCATCCATGGACCCCTCCATGCGCCAATGTGTCCTCAGTGATCTGGAGCGCCTTCTCGTTATTGCAGCGCTTCCCTCCCGTATTTTTACAAGCATTCTTGCTGCCGCAGATTCGATTTCGCTTCCCGAATGGCGTCATGATACAACCGGTCACACACCCGCGCTCTTATATAAATCCCTGATGACCTATCACCGCGAAAAAAGCTTCGGTGCCTTCGCTCTCCACCATGCATTTATCTGGAAAAATCACAAACTTGAGCCCGTGGAGAACCCGGATCCGATTCGTCTCGATCAGCTTTTTTCCTACACTTATGAGATATCACAGGTCCGCGAGAATACCATGCGCCTGCTCCGCCACAAACGGGCCGACAATCTGCTCCTCTTCGGCGCGAGGGGCACCGGCAAATCCTCCACCGTCAAAGCGATGGCGAATACCTATCGTGATCAGGGTCTCCGCATCATAGAAGTAGACAAAGACGACCTGCTCACGATTGCCGACCTGCTCGCCTACCTCTCCGAGCTGTCCGACGTACGGCTGTCCTTCATCCTTTTTCTGGATGATCTCACATTTGCCGAAGAAGATACGAGATATACGACTTTAAAGACCCTGCTTGAAGGCGGCATCAAGACACGCCCGGAAAACGTCGCGATTTACGCCACATCCAACCGGCGCCATATCGTCGCCGAAAAAGAGACCAACGAGATGTATGCCAACGACGCAAAAGATGAGAAGCTTTCCCTGTCCGACCGTTTCGGCATTTCCATCCGTTTTGCGTCCCCCAATCAACAGGTATACCTCGAAATTGTATACGGCATTCTTTCCGACCGGAATGTGCCTTTCGACCGCGAAATCGTCGCACAGAAAGCGCTGATGTGGGCCATGCGCGAGAACTTCCGTTCTCCCCGCACCGCCCGCCAATTTGCAGATTATTATGAAGCGACCTATGACACCCCGTCCCCGTCGACAGAGAGTTGAGGAGAAACATATGCCAGTAAAATCACCCGCAGCGCCGCTTTCCTATGCACTGATCGGCTGCGGCCGAATTTCGGTCAAACACATCAAAGCCGTTCTCAAGAAAAACAGCGGGCTCACGCTTTCTGCCATTGTAGATTCAAATCCGGCCGCTCCTGCGAATCTTCTGCTTGCCGCAGGCTTTTCGGATAAAAAGGCGAAAAAACTTCTTGACCGGGTGCATGTCTACACGGATTTCGAAGAAATGCTGCGGACCGAACACCCGCAGGTCGTCGCGATTACGGTTCCTTCCGGACTCCACTACCGCATTGCAAAAGCCGCTCTTCTTTCCGGCGCCCACATCCTGCTCGAAAAACCGATGACCATGTGCGCGTCCGAAGCCAGAGAACTCTACGAGATTTCCGAATCCACGGGCCGGAAAATCGCCATGGGTCATATTTACCGGTATCTGCCTTTCGTCGCGACACTGCAGAAAGAAATTGCAGACGGCGTGTTCGGCACCATCAGTCACGGCTCCGTTGCCGTCCGATGGGGACACGATCAGGAATACTACGACCAGGCCGCATGGCGCGGCACCTGGAAAAGTGACGGCGGAGCCTTGATGAATCAGTCCGTGCACGCATTGGATCTGCTCTGCTGGCTCATGAACGGCGAGGCCGTATCTGCCACCGCCATGCTGGCGCGCCGTTTCCGTGATATGGAAGCGGAGGATGTCGCCTGCGGCACACTCGAACTCAGCAATCACGCCCTTTGTCAGATCGAGGGAACGACCGCGACTTCTCCTTTTGACCATGAGGCTTCGTTCTTCATCAACGGCTCGAAAGGCAATCTGCGCGTCGGTCTTCGCAAGGGCAAGCCCTTTTTCGATATTCGCGATGCAGCCGGACACAAGCGCAATTTCTACTATCTCCGCAAAGAACTGCACGAAAAAGGCTTCGGCAGCCTGCTGACGCTCCTCAATCCGCACGCCGGCATCTACAAAGATCTTGTCTTGGCCATCCATGAAAACCGCAGTCCGATCGCCGATGCGAAATCCGGGTACACTTCGGTCGAAATGGTTCTCGGCATGTATTTATCTGCCCGCGAAGGCCGTCAGATTGCGCTTCCGCTTGCGGCCGACTTTTCTTCCGAAGATATGAAGGGATTTTTTGACGGGAGCCGTAACACAGCCCACTGAAGTTCATTATTTTCAATCCATTGCAATGCCTTTCAGCGGTTCCTTTTTCTGCCGATTATAACGAAAATTGAAAATGCCAGCAGCAAACAGCCAATCGCGGCCAGCGTGAGAATGAACGGTTGATCCGTCTCACCTGTTTTGGTAGTTATTTGACTATCCTTTATTGTGATGGATACTCCAAGTACTTTGGATTCACGCTCATCAATACGTACACTTGACGGCGTCTCT